>NZ_JAVJQP010000144.1:0-10660 GCF_040218875.1 Coleofasciculus sp. D1-CHI-01 | reverse complement strand
AGGTATAAATCTGTGTAAGGAGAGTAGATACTCCTAAATTTAGGCTGCTCAAAAAAACTCTCAAGAGTCCCAAAAACAATTACTGTTTCTTTAGAAGATATTCAAGTGTTTAATTTTTCAGACTTTTTCCCTTGATTGGATATGTAGTTTCTTGTACTTCAAGTTGAAGTGCGGAGTCTAGGCTGTATCATTCTGCGTGATTTTGTATCGAATTATACGTTATGTTTCAGGTTATCTTGCTTAAAGCTTGTCGGGTAAGCTGTATACAGACAGATCCCCGACTTCTTGAAGAAGTCGGGGATCTTGCTTAGAGACTGTACCTCATCAACCTGAAATCTGCTGTATTTAAAGCCAATTCCCCAGTAAGACAAACGGTGCCCAATAGAAAGGATGTCTGAATCTCGACTGCTGTAATAACGCCAATTGAGCCTCTCGCAACGCTTCCGCCTTGGTGACATTGGCTTGCGCCAATTCCTGATAAAATTTCACCATCAACATCGCCGTAGACTGATCATCCACTGACCATAACGTCGCCAACGTACTCCGCGCCCCCGATCGCACCGCGACTCCGGCTATTCCCAACGCCGCCCGTTTGTCACCCGATGCTGTTTTGCAAGCACTCAAGACTAGCAATTCCAAGGGTTGACGTTCCCTCTCTTCCCGCACTTGGAGGACTTCTCCTAATTGTTTCACATTCACGCGATCATCCCACGCCAAAATAAACGTATCTTCAGCATCAGAACTAAACTGCCCATGAGTGGCTAAATGAACCACCGGAAATGGCGCAGCGCTAATCTCTTTTTGCAACGCATCGCTAGTAAACTGCTGATTCAGCAACACCTGCGCCGGAATCTCCGCCTGAATCTGCTGCACCTCCGACTTTACACCAGGTAACGGGGGAAAGTTCTGTTTTGCCTCACTCAATCCGCCCACTAACACCTTAATCGGGGTACGACTTAAGGGTTGGGGTTCCAGGATTTGCAGACTGGGAGTCAGGGCGACACTATATTTTTCAATCAGATAGTTTTCACCATCATATAATGCCGCCATGGGCAGACTTTTCAGGGAACCATCTAAAGCAAACACCAAGGTTTTAATCTCAGACGCCGCTAACTCCGTCTCAATCGGTTGCACCAACCAATCGTACAATTGAGAAAACAGGGGTAATCGTTCGCGATCGCTTGCCACACGTCGCATAGAACGGCGGGTTTGAGCCAGAACCGTTTCTACTTCCGTCTCAGATACATTAGTCACATAGTGTCGTAGCGGTTGATTCGCGATCGCGATAATCACTTCTAATCGATCCGGTAAAATAATCGGATAAATCACCGCTGCATTCCCATCAACTTGATCAACCGGTTCTGGTTGCGCTGTCAAACAAGCCTCACGAAAGAAATTATCTAATTCTGCTAATTGTAGCGATTCAATTACCTCACGGGCTTGAACTAAATTCTCCTGGCTAATCGCTTTATTCCCCGGTTGCAACAATAAGCTAACAAGTTGGCGATAAATCGGTTCTACACTTTCTCGAAACGAGAACTGTAATTCTAAATTTGTCGCGACTAAATCATTCCGTAGGGAATTGAGAGAATGAATCGCTTCCTGATAAGCAGCAACGGCGCTAGGATAAGCTGAATCATCGGCAAGTCCTCGGTCGATCTGAGCTTTCATCAGTCGCCCTAACTGCCATTGCCACAAATAAGCAATATCAGGAGAATTGACCGATTGTGCCAACAGTAACGCCTGTTCTGTTAACGTTTTCGCTTCCGACCATTGTTGAATATACTCGTAAATCTGACCCAAATAACCCAAGGCGTAAGATTCCGCCCGTTTGTCTCCTAACTCTTTTGCTTGCTGTATTCCTGTTGTCAGAATTTGAGCGACGGTTTGCGGGTTGAGGGCAGGTTTAGTGTACAGACGCGCCATGGCACGTCTGTACAAGGGGGTTGTCTCTGGAAGGTTAGAAGTAAAACCTGCACCGACAATTGTGGATGGGGCGGGTTTAGTTACGTTAGCGGTTATGTCTGAAAGCTTATTGGTAAAACCCGCCCCTACAACCTCCTGACGCCATAGTTTGAGCAGACTTTGGCTAAAATTAATTCGGGCATAAATGGTGCTACGATTTGCGGGTAAATTGGCAAATCTGGACTGAATAGTCTGGGCTAATGCTTTCGCGTCTGCCCAGTTTTCTAGTTCTATGAATAAACGCAGTTGATTCAATTGTGCCTGTAGGGTTGTGGTAGGTGAAACAGAAGACGCGATCGCGCTTTGATAAAACTCAATTGCCGCCTTCAATTCTCCCTGACTATACGCCGTATTCCCCAAACTTAAAAACGCCGCCGTTATCCCTGATGGCAATTGTAACGTTTGGGCAATAGCTAAACTTTTCTGTAATACTGTTTCCGATTCTTCCAAGTCACCCACCAAGCGCAACGTATCGCCAAAACTCAATAATCCCGCCGCCTTTATCGCCGAATCCGGCTGATTTTGCAACCGTTGATTCACTTGTTCTAATGTCGCCCTAACTCGCGGATAAAACCCCAAAACTCGCAAGGCTTGCGCCTGATTCATCAAGCTACGCACCACCCCAATGTCATCGCCAACTTGCTGGTAAGTTTTGGTCGCCGCTTCCCAGGTTTTCAGCGCTTTTTCCGGTTGTCCCTGTGCCAATTGCAGCTTCCCCTGCGTATTCAGCGCCTGTGCCAAAACCGTCGTGCGATCGCGACTAGCTGTTTCAGTTTGCAAAAGGTGTAAACTCTTCTCAATTGCCTGATTCGCTGATGTCCACTTTCCCAACTGCTGATAGGCGAGTGCTAAATTGCTCAGTACCATGGCTTGATTTAGAGAATCCCCTTGACTGGCAAAAATATCTGCTGCCTGTTGCCAAGTGGTGATAGCAGCGGCAAATTCACCCAACTGATACCGTTGTAAACCTACTTGCACCAATTCAACTGCATCGGGGGGAGACACCTGAACCACGGAAGTATCGGGAATTGCTGCATTCACCTCCAGGATTCCCATTCGGCTGGGGGAATCTTGCCACGCCAATGCAACCGTCAACACCGTAGTCAAACCGACTAAGCCTAGATACTTAAGGAACTGCCTGAATCGTTTTCCTGTAGCGCTCATTGGACTATCTGAAATGGAACTATAGCCGTGAATCCAACTTCAGGATACTCCGCTTCCTTGAAAAGGAGAAGAATTCAAAGCCTCTCTCCTTGCAGGAGAGAGGTTCTCCAAATCCCCTCAACCCAAACCCTCCGGATAGAGGAAGAGCGATCGCGGGAAATAAATACAAGACCCACATATCGCCTAATTTTGAAATTTAAGCGATAATGTGGGTTTTACTCAGGGTTCAGCAGGGTGCATCTGCTGTGGCTGGCAGGGTGCATCTGCTTTTCCTAGTCTGCCTGTTCCAGCGCGGTTTTAGGTGTAGCTATGATAAAGATGGTTTGAAGAGTTTGTGAAGCATGGGGGGATGGGGGAAATAGGGGAGCTGGGGAAGCTGGGGGAGATGGGGGAGCTGGGGAAGCTGGGGAACACCTCGACTTCGCTCGGCGTGTCAGCTGGGGGAGATGGGGGAGATAGGGGGATGGGTTATTGATAGAAGACTGATTTCCCGGTAATTTCTATATAAAAATATCTAGGTGTAAGCGAGTGAATCACATTCCCCCTATTGATCTGGCACGACAGTATCAGCGCATTGAAAAACAAGTTAGTTCGGCTGTTCAGGAGATACTCACCTCCGGACGTTACGTTGGTGGGCTTCCGGTTCAAGGCTTTGAGACACAATTTGCGGCGTACATGAATACCAGCGAATGTGTCGCCTGTAACTCTGGCACAGACGCCTTGTATCTGGCACTGCGAGCCTTACAGATTAGCTCAGGGGATGAGGTGATTACCACGCCCTTCACGTTTATCGCTACGGCGGAAGTGATTACCCGGGTGGGGGCGACACCTATTTTTGTGGACATTGATCCCCAAACCTTTAATCTTGACGTTAATCAGATTGCGGCGGCAATTACCCCGAAAACGAAGGCGATTCTCCCCGTTCATTTGTTTGGACAGCCTGTGGATATGACGGCGATTATGGACATCGCCCAGGCGCATGATTTAGCTGTCATTGAAGACTGCGCTCAAGCAACGGGCGCGGAATGGGCGGGACAAAAGGTGGGTAGTATTGGGCATATTGGCTGCTTTAGCTTCTTTCCCACCAAAAATTTAGGGGCTTGTGGGGATGGAGGTGCTGTGATTACCAATGACCCAACCCTAGCGGCTACCATCAGAATGCTGCGAGAACATGGAATGCGCGATCGCTACCACCACGAAGCGACAGGAATCAATAGCCGTTTAGATGCCCTACAAGCGACCATTTTACAAATCAAATTAGGTTATCTCGATCAATGGAATCAAGAACGCTCTCAGATCGCTGATCGGTATCACCAGTTATTACAACCTCTTCCAGAAATCGCCTTACCTCAAGAAACTGTAGGAAGCCATGCTGTCTGGAATCAGTACACGATTCGTCTAACTCAAGATAGCCGCAGCAGTGACTATCGAGATCACATCCGCCAAAATCTGCAACAGATGGGCATTATTTCGATGGTTTATTACCCTCTACCGTTGCATTTGCAGTCGGTTTATCAGAGCTTAGAGTATCAATTGGGTGATTTTCCAGTTGTTGAGCAAGTGTGTCACCAAGTTTTGTCTCTACCTATATTTCCAGAATTGTCCTTCTCCGAACAGCAGCAGGTAGTCTATGGTTTAAAAGATTGCTTGATCAGTGCGGCTGAATAACTCTCAGTTCACGCGATTTCAACTTGAATCAACATATCATTGTAGTCCCTATCACCGCCATTGGGTAAATCCTCAAATCCAAACACGTTATCCCCAAGGGAACGAATATGATCAAACCCATCCCCATTTGCTCCCAGATAAGGAAAATACACCGATGGATCATTGCCCGAATCACTATCTAACAATTCCTCCAACGTGCTTTCTCCAACGTGCAGGAGAACGTGCAGGAGAACGTGAAAACTGATACCATCTTCTATAGCCTGTTTAAAGAGTTCCCCAGTATCTTCTTTGAACTGATTAACCAATCCACAGAACAAGCCGCCACCTACCAATTCACCTCCCGTGAAATCAAACAACTCTCATTTCGAGTTGATGGTTTATTTTTACCCAAGAACGAAGCCTCAAACCAACCCTTCTACCTCGTCGAAGTTCAGTTTCAACCCGATGAGGATTTATACTATCGTTTATTTGCGGAACTGTTTATCTTTCTGAGGCAATACAAACCCTCTCATCCCTGGCGAGTTGTGGTCATTTATCCCACTCGCCGGATTGAACGAGAACAACCCTTGCAATTTCGGGAACTGTTCAGTCGAGTGCAACGGATTTACTTAGACGAGTTAGGAGATGTCGCATCGGATTCCCTGGGGGTGAAAATTGTTAAGCTAGTGATGGAAACGGAGCAGACAGCACCGGAGATGGCAAGGCAGTTAATCGACCAAGCCCAAGTCGAGATAACTGATGCAACCACAAAACGTGACCTGATTGATTTAATCGAAACAATCATCGTTTACAAATTACCACAAAAAAGCCGTCAGGAGATAGAAGCAATGTTAGGGTTAAGTGAACTTAAACAAACCAAAGTGTATCAGGAAGCCAAGCAAGAAGGGTTAACAGAAGGCAGGCAGGAAGGCGAATTCAAAGCCAAGTTAACCGCCATCCCGCGCATGCTCCAGTTTGGGTTAAGCTTGGAGCAAATCGCTCAGTTGCAAGATTTGCCAGTAGACGTTGTCCAACAGACGTCCCACTTATTCCATAAGCAAAATGTTGCGGCTTTTGTTGAACTGTTACATCATCAACGCTCACTTTTTTCCCCACAAGACTTAGCGGAATTGGCTTTTTTGATTCAACCGTTACCCGATAAAATAGAAGACTTATCATGCGCTATCGCCCAGTGGTGCAAGCAGGAGGGACATGCTGCACAGCTAATGGCTTGGCGTCAAATCCGATCGGGCTTATTGAGTGCGATGGTAGAGAAGCTCTTGGGGAGGAATTCTGATACTCAGGAAACTCCATCGGTTTCCGTGAACAAAGCCATGGTGCAGAATGCCATTGAGTCAGGAGAGTCATTTGAGTGAGCGATCACGCCACCACATCCACCTAGGGCAGTAGATTTAGATATTACTGTGTCCCTAGTGCAGCGGGCATAAAAATACTTGAGCAGCTTCGTAGATACGATGAAGCAGGGGGAGCAGAGGGAGCAGGGGAAGCGGGGGGAGATATTAGCTGTTCAGTTATTTCTGCCTTCTTGCACTAGGAATATGATCACCCGTTGGTGGTTTAAAAGATTGCGTGATCAGTGCGACTCGATAACCGTCGCTATCTCCACGTATTCGCGCAGGATAAACCCGTTATCGTAGTCTGGCGTGACGAGTTAAGTCACAATAAAAAATATCAGCCACCGGTCAACGGATTAATTTTGTGCGAGTTGTTCTCGTCTACCTCACCCATGTTGGTGGATTGTTGACCATCTGTTTCTTGATTCACAGATGGATACCGACTCTCAGGGAACCCCTCTGGGCGACTCTATTCTTGGCGCTGATGGTGGCAGAATGGAATCTGAGCAAAGGGCAAATTGTAGAGCCGAATCCCCCATTCCCTAGCATTAAACAAATTTGGTATCGCAGTTGCTGGCATTTGGGTTTTGTGCTAGCCGGACTCAGTTATGTCTTGCTAGCCGATGAGATCTTTATTGACCTATTTTTTGTTCCCGCTTCTATGCCACCCTGGGGACTCTTATGGCTGTTAACCCCGTTAACCTTAACCGACATTGCCAGCCGAAGTACGCGATCGCGCCAAGGGAACAAAGAGGCTAATTCCTTCCCCAGAGAGTCACTCAACGATTCCCTGATTAATCCGTGGTCATCGGTAAACAACACTGAGTTAGACTCAGATTCTACTCCGAATCAGGAGCTAAACTCAAGGCAAATCCCAGTATTTTGGTGGAGTGCGATCGCCTTATTTCTCGTCCAGTGGCTCACCCTATTCCAGCCGGATATCAGTCTCATCGGTTTGGGTGTCGCCACTTTCGTGATGTTCATCAATAGTTGCTATCTCAAGCAACCCTTAGCCGCCGCGATCACGATTGGATTTAGCCTAAGTTTTAGTGCAGTATATCTGGGACAAGGCATTGCCGGATTACCCCCAGTGTCTTCTGCTGATTGGTATTGGGTGGGCGCGATCGCAATTTTCGGATTATGGCTGCTACGGGCTGGCTTAACGCCCCACTCTAGCAGGCTAGCTCAATTGTACGCTCAAGCCTGCGATCGCTGGGCAATTGCTTTGTCTACTACGGAACTAGGACTACTGACGCTGCAAAGCGCCAATATGTATCTAGAATTCATTCCATCCAGTTGGCAGTACCTGACTGCATCAATGCTCATTGGTGCTGCTATTCTTTACCGATATTGGCAATCTTTTCCCAAATTCAGTATTTATGGCATTAGTTGGGCAATAGAATTGACAATAGCTAATGCGATTGTACTGCTTAATGGTTCATCCTTAATCCTCGGTGCTGCGAACATTATCCTGGCTTATGTAACACTAATTCTCAACCGTTGGTGGTTTGCTCCTTTGGGTAGGGAAGACGGGGAGCATTTAGAGACGTACCATGGCACGTCTGGAAGATGGGGGGGGAATTGGCAAGAGATACTGGAATCTTTACCCTTAGTTTATGCCCTAATTGGCATTAATTTGCGCTTTGCTTATTTCACCCCTTATACGGGGTTGCTTACCCTAGGTACAGCTTTAACAGGCATCATCATCGGGCGTCGCCGTCTGCAAAGGAAAGCCATCACCTATCTTTTCCTAGCAGGTATTTCCCTTGCCTGGTACGAACTGGTGATTTATACCCTGATTGGCATTAGTTTACACTTTTTTTATTTCACCCCTTATACAGGATTGATTACTCTAGGTGCAGCTTTAATCGGCATCAGCGTCGCCTATCACCGTCCTCGCTCCAAAGGGATCATTTATCTGTCCCTGGCAGGTATTTCCCTCGGTTTGTATGAATTGGTCATTTATCAAATACTGCGAACTGATGGAGCAAATCCTGGGGACAGCTTTATTATTTTAGCGGCGATCGCGGCTGTGATTGGCTGTATTTATCGTTCACTTGCCTGGTTTTTGCGTTGGCAAAGCCTGTTCCTTCAGAACGTATCGCGCGATCAGATTAAACTTTTTAATATCAGCGTCACCCAAATCAAAATTACTGCCCACATTCATTGGGCAATGAGTACTGTCTTGATGGTTATAGCGACTGGGATGTCTGTAGGAACCCCACCTAACCTGATGGGATTCGTGGGACTTGTCATCAGTTTGCTACTGGCTAGTTATGCGTTTTTTCAAGGAAATTTGCGAATTCAACAACGCCAGTTTTCTCCCTCATTTGTCTCATCTTCCCCATTTTTACCAGAGTCTCACATCTGGATATACGCCGGATTAACCGAGGTTGTCGCCATTGGTATTTATGCTCGTTTGATCTGGACACCGTTGAGCCTACTTGATCCCTGGCGAGCCATAATTGCCAGTCTATTCGCGATCGCTGTTTATCAAACGTCCTGGTGGCGGTGGGGATGGAATGAGCAACCTTGGCAAAGATACGCCACGATATTGCCTCTTCTGAGCATTTTAATCAATCCTCAAACCCTCTCTTCTTTTAATTTATTGGTTCTTGCAGGTTTTTATGCCTGGGTCACCAATCGCCAATCTAATTTACGTTGGACATACTTAAGTTTATTTTTCATCGATTGGGTAATTTGGCGTGTTTTGCAAAGCCAGCAGGTTACTGAACTCTTAGCGTATGCTGCCGTGATTGGTTATTTTTTCCTCTACATTGCCCAAGTTGATCCAGAATTAAGATTACCGCAAAAACGGAATTGGCGTCACTACATCCGCTTACTGGGTAGCGGCATAATCTGTTTGGTGGCGTTAGGGTTTCATCAAGACGTTGGACTCATTCCGGGAATTATTAGTCTGGTTGCTATTGTGACTGGATTAGGACTGCAAGTTCGGGCATTTTTAATGGTTGGAACGGTCACATTTATTTTTACAGTATTCTACCAGTTAGTCTATTTGGGTTTTCGCTACCCATTCTCTAAGTGGATTATGCTCATAATTGCTGGGATTATTTTGATCAGCATAACCGCTAACATTGTCAAGCGACGTGAGCCAATTCTTGACCTTTTTCAAGATTGGATCGATCAATGGCGAGAATGGGAGTAGACTAGGTGGGGACAATTAAAGTTAACGGCGGAGATCGTCATAACAGCTTATAATTCCTCAGTACCCCTCCAGATGTCTCTGTCGTGATTGCAATTTATCCAGGCAGCTTCGATCCGATCACTCTAGGACACCTCGATATCATTGAGCGTAGCTGTAAGCTCTTTGAGACCGTTATTGTTGCTGTACTCCGCAACCCGAGTAAATCGCCATTGTTTACAATACAAGAGCGAGTACAACAGATTCGCGGCTGTACCCAGCATCTCTCGAATGTCGAAATCGATAGCTTCACAGGTTTGACTGTGGACTATGCCAAACTCAAAAATGCTCAAGTTTTACTGCGGGGACTACGGGTGCTTTCAGACTTTGAGAAAGAACTCCAGATGGCGCATACCAATCAAACCCTCTGGGATGAAATAGAAACCGTTTTTCTCGCCACGTCTAACGAGTACAGTTTTTTAAGTAGTAGCGTAGTGAAAGAGATTGCCAAATTTGGCGGATCTGTTAACCATCTTGTTCCCCCGCAGGTTGCCCTAGATATTTGCCGATGTTACGCCCAGAGTCATCCCGCATCGAACCCAACCAACTCCCAGAACCCAACCCCCCAGAGAAACGCCTTTCCTCTGGAACCCCCGATGTAGATATCCAGCGAGAACTGACTAAGCTAGAGGAGATGCTGTTTGATAGCCCACACATCCCCTTGACCAAGTACACGTTGATTGATGAAGAAGCGTTCTTAACCCAATTGGATGTAGTGCGGGCGAGTCTACCAGAGGCATTTGAAAAATCTCAAAAGATTGTTCAGCAAGGGGAAGATATTCTCCTACAAGCGGAAGACTATGCCCAAGAAATCCTAGAAGCCGCTGAACGACAAGCTCAACAGATTCTGGATGACATGGGGATTGTGCAACAAGCAGAACTGGAAGCCAAGCAAATCCGGCAACGGGTTCAGCAAGAGTGTGAAACGCTGCAAGAACAAACCCGGACTGACATTGAACAGATGCGCCGCCAAGCCCAGCAGGAATTGGCACAACTGCGCCAACTCGCACTCGAAGAATGCGAAGACATTCAAAACGGTGCGGATGATTATGCTGATTCTGTACTCAATAGTATTGAGCAACAGCTTACTGACATGCTGAGGGTGATTCGCAATGGACGTCAGCAACTTTACCAGGATGTACCACCCGGACAACCGCAAGATAAAGACGGGATTGGCGGATCTGGGTCTCGTTCATCCTCAGCGTCACCGAAAAAGAAGAGCGGGTAAGGGTTGAGGGCATTGGTGTCAACTTAAGGTGAAAAGCAGGGGGAGCAGGGGAAGCAGGGGGAGCAGGGGAAGCAGGGGGAGCAGGGGGAGCAGGGGGAG
>NZ_JAVJQP010000141.1:0-44750 GCF_040218875.1 Coleofasciculus sp. D1-CHI-01 | reverse complement strand
CTTGAACTGATTGGCGCGTTCACGTCCAATAAAAGAAGAAACTTGAATATACTCTTTATCTAAAGATTCCCGATAGATTTTCAGGGAATCTCGGCAAAACTGAGACTGTACCGATTCTAAATTGCTTTCACTATAATCAATTAAAACTGGGTAAAACTCAACCGGGTAAGCATCTGGATCTTCTGGTAAGCTGTCACCACAAGATTCTTTTGGGAATGACATAGATTGAAATGGGTTATTAGTTAACTGGGTATCAGTTTTTTGACGAGGATTCAAAGGCTGTAAAAATTCAAATGACTCAGCAACTTTTACGGCTTCCACAAAACTCATCGCTTCACAAGGCTCTTCGTCATAACCATAGGAAGGAGAGTTAAACATAAAATCACCAAAATCTTTATTATGTTGTTCGCCATAAAAGCCTATACTAGATACTCTATCGCCCATTTTTACTGAACTTGTATATGCAATAGGAGTCAAGCCTAATGCCCGAGAATTAGCATTTACAACTGCTGATAAACCTGCCCCACCTCCTTCTACGAGGACATGGAATCCTTGAAAGCTAAAACATTGATTATTCATTGGATTCTTATACCAAATATCATAACTGTTTCCATAATCTCCTTGTTGACGAACATCAAACCGAGTTAACTCAAATCCTTGAGGAATATAGGTTGGAACTACTACTTTGAGTGTATCTGGCTTGCTACTGACTAGAAGGCTTACTTCACTTCTATCAATTGCTAATAATTCTTGCATTTGCGCTTCACTTAACAAAGCGGCTTTGGCAATTTCTTCAGTAGTTTCAAACTTCTCTGGTGTTTCCAAATTATCTGTTCTGGATGATGGATTTTCTGATAATTCTCTAATAATTTCTGGCTCTGAAATCTGTACGTTTTCAAAATCTTGGCTGATAATTTCTTTAAATTGTTCTGCCTTTTCTCTACTGGTAAATGTAGCTAATTGCATACCGAAGCCAGGGCTTAAAAAGCCTAACACCTGTTGACAATATTTTGCTTGAATTAGTTTAAAATCGCGTTCTTCATTCCCATTAATGAAAACCGTATAAAGTTCAATGGGATATGCTTGTGGGTCTTCTGGTAGAGAATCACTACAAGACTCTAAGGGAAAATTAGTGGCATCAAACTGTTTTTTATCAGATACTGTTGAAGAACTAGATGAGCTTGGATTTTCTGGATTCGCAAGTTCTCCCCCTGGATTACACCCTGATAGCAAGAGTCCGATAAAGAGTTGAGTGGCTAAAAAGTATTTTATTTTCATGGTTTTATTGACTCCCTCAAAGCGCTTCTAATGCTGTAAAAATTAAAATGACTCAGCGACTTTTACTGCTTCCACAAAACTCATCGTTTCACAAGGTTCTTCGTCAAAGCCATAGTCTCAATTCCAATACGCGAACCCTTAAGCCGAATATCATTGGGGGCGAGAATATTAAAATAGTCTTCGAGTTGCATCGTTAGCTCCTTTTATTCAACCTTACAGCACTTTTCAGGTTTATGGAATACAAAATCATAGCTACTTGCCTGTCTGCTCAATTATGATCTGTAGTCTACTAACATGAAAACTGCTGTAAAACTAAGATGTAGCATACTACGTCTCTACAATCAAAACTCTTTCATGATTTATCCAACTTAAAATGAATGGTACTGACTTAAGTCTGGTGGGCAATGCCCACCCCACGATATATCAAGGATTTCGGCGATTCCAAACTGCAAATTTTCAGCGCCATCCAACTTAAAATTAGTCGCATTGACTTATACAAAATCTGGGTTAACGACTCCTTTTATAATCCAGTCCGCGCAGGCGAACTTGGTTTGTGTAGCAGCGATTTTAATCGCCTACTTTCCTCAATCAAACCGCCAATTAAACGGTAGACGCGCATAAATCCCTTTTGGATCATTCAGCGCCTGTAACATTGCCAAATCCTCTTTCAATTTCATGAACTCTGCCATTAATGGATCAGGCTGTCGCGTAGTATTACTATCATTCCCGACAAACTCTTCAATCAGGCGTTCTTCCAAGGTTTGGAAACGAGGATATTCTTCTAATTTCCAATCGTCGTCTAAATTTGCCTCTTTAACAGCATACTCAATCGCATCATCGAGTCCGCCAATTTCATCGACTAATCCCAACTGTTTAGCATCAATACCTGACCACACTCGCCCCTGAGCAATTTGGGCAAGTTTATCTTTGGGTAGCTGGCGAGACTCAGCAACTTTATCCAAGAATTTATAGTAAACTTGGTCAACTATTTTTTGAATCAGGGCTAACTCTTGCGGCGTTTTGGGACGAGAAACGGTTTGCAGATCAGCCAAACGTCCCGTTTTGACGACATCCCAAGTAATTCCATTCTCGTTGGCAATTTGCTGGACATTCATCAGTAGTCCAAACACACCAATCGAACCCGTGACTGTATTGGGTTCAGCGAAAATCCGGTTCCCATAGGTGGAAATCCAATATCCCCCCGATGCAGCTACATCTCCCATGGAAATAATTACAGGTTTGGAGTCGCGAGTAAGTTTAACTTCCCGTTGAATAATCTCGGACGCCGTAGCACTACCTCCCGGACTATTCACTCGTAAGACAACAGCTTTGACTGAATCATCAAGGCGCAATTTACGCATTTGTGCAGCAAAGGATTCCCCTCCCACCTCTTGGACACTTCCTTCACCATCGACGATTTCACCACTGGCATAAAGGACGGCAATTTTATTTTTAGAAGCCTGTTGATGTCTCGGTTTATCGGCAATGTCTGCATAAGTAGACATACGAATATTGCGAAAGGATTTCTCTGTTTCACTTTCACCGGTGAGTTCCTGAAGTTGGGCGATGACTTCATCGTAATAGCCTACTTTATCGACTAAGCGACGCCCGATCGCATCCGATGCTAAGACGATACCTTGAGTATCCGCGATCGCTTGTAACTCTTGGGGCGTTATTTGACGACTTTTCCCTACCGTTGTCCGAAATTCTGTCCACAAATCTCCGAGTAATGCTTGGATCTGCTGTCGGTTTTCTGGACTCAATTCTTTCAGCACAAAGGGTTCTACGGCTGACTTATATTTGCCTACCCGAATCACCTGAATTCCAATGCCAAATTTTTCTAAAGCCCCCGTGAAAAACATGGGTTGAGAACTAAAGCCATTCATTTCCACGCTTCCCATGGGATTCAGGATAATTGTATCTGCGATTGAACTCAGATAATATTCTCCTTCTCCTGAATCCACATCATAAGCAATAATTTTTTTGCCGCTTTCTTTGAACCGTTCCAAGGCTTCTCGGACTTCTTTAAGCGTGGCAAATCCTGTACCACTACTGGTGCTTGTATGTGATCCATCCAAGTAAAGCGCCACAATCCGGGAATCCTCAGCCGCCGCGTTTAAGGTATCGACAACCTTGCGTAATGTAATCGTGTCGGTTTCTTCTCCAGATATTGCTTCTTCAATCGCTCGACTGGTGCTGGATGTGGGATCAGTATCCCGAACCGTTAAGGATAAGTCAAAAACCAGTACTGATTTATCTTTGACTTGGGGTCCAGTTTCTCTGGATGCGGCGGTGATAATTAAACTAACCAGTCCAACAGTGCCAATACCGAAAAATAAGGTAAAACCAAGTAGGCTACCCAACATACTGGCAAGAGTTTGTGTAATGAATTTACGCATTTTTGGGGTTATCCGTTATTCTTTATCTGTTCTTTATGTTTAGTTGTTTTCTGAAGCGTTTCCAATGGATTTATGATAAGAGTTTAACTGAGAGTCAAGTTTCCTAGTTCATGGATTGAGTTAATTAAGCCGAAACCCTTGATATACCGTAGGGTGGGTTGAGCGAAGTCGAAACCCACCAGCATATCAGTCATTACCATTCATCCTAACTTGATTGTCAACTGAATTTAAAGTTTGTAGTAAGCGCTTTAGCGCTGATGACACTAAAGTGCCTACTACAAACATTCATTTTAGCTTTTGTAAGGCGTCAGATTGCCTGAGTTGAGACAGATTGGCATTTCCTGTACAGAAGAGTACCGTGGTTATTTCCGCGATTAATAACTCCACGAGTTCATCCACTGCCTCTGTAGACTCAGATGCGGCTTGGAGAAAGGGAAAGGCTAATCCAGCTAAATCCGCACCCAGCGCGATCGCTTTGGCAACTTCTAACCCATTGCGTAATCCACCGGAAGCGATTAGGGGAACATCAGGGGCAATGTCTCGAATACTGGTGATACAATCGGCTGTGGGTAATCCCCAGTCGGCAAAGGTTTGTCCTAAGCGACGTTGCTTGAGATTTAATGCCCGTTCACTTTCAACTTTTGCCCAAGACGTTCCCCCTGCACCCGCGACATCAATGGCGCTCACGCCTGCGTCAAGTAGTTTCTGTGTCATGGGGGCTGAGATGCCATTGCCGACTTCTTTGGCAATCACAGGTACAGGCAACTTGCAGCACAATTTGTGTATTTTGTCAAGTAAGCCGCGAAAATTGGTATCTCCGTTCGTTTGAATACATTCCTGTAAAGGATTGAGGTGCAAAATTAAGGCATCGGCGGCTAACAGTTCCACCACGCGCAAGCATTCATCCAAGCCGTAACTGTAATTAAGTTGAACCGCACCCAGATTCGCCAATAACAGGATATCCGGTGCTAGCGATCGCACGGCAAAGGTATCCGCCACTTGCGGATTCTCCACCGCGACTCGCTGGGAACCCACACCCATGGCTAATTGATACGTTTGGGCGACTTCAGCCAGACGAAAATTAATCGTTTGCGCCTGTTGGGTTCCCCCCGTCATGGAGGATATTAGCAAGGGTGCGCCTAAGGTTTTACCGAGAAACCGGGTGGAGATATCAATCTCATCGCGGTTGATTTCCGGTAAACAACAGTGGGTAAACCGATAGCGTTCTAATCCATTGGTGATTTGATTAAACTGCACATCTTCATTGAGGCAAATTCTGATGTGATCGGCTTTGCGCGTTTGGGTTTCTGTCATCGTGCTGGAAAATGAGAACAGGGTAGGAGAGTAGGAGAGTTTGCAGCAGGTTTCAGCCAACGATACACTAGAAGACTTTGATTAACTCCACAGCATCTCGTCCATCAAAATCTTGCAGGTAAACTTTCACTTGTTCGTCTCTAGAGGTGGGTAGCTGTCTCCCGGTAAAGTCGGGACATATCGGTAACTCACGATGTCCGCGATCGACCAGAACTAACAACTGAATCACTTCGGGTCTACCGTATTCATTCACCGCATTGAGGGCGGCGCGAATCGTGCGCCCACTAAAGATAACATCATCGACCAATACCACAATTTTGCCAGAAAGATCACAGGAAATCTCGGTTTTCGCTGGGGTACGAACGCCAATCTGATCTAAATCATCGCGGTAGAAGGTAATATCGATCGCGCCTACCGCTACTGATTCCTGTTCTAACATTTCAATTTGCCGTCCTAGCAGCTTGGCGAGGGGAACTCCGCGAGTATAAATGCCTAAAAGCACAAGTTTAGACACATCTCCGGCGCGTTCAATCACCTCAGATGCCAAACGAGTGACAGTGCGGCGCAGTTCTTCAGGGGAGAGAATTTCAATAGTTTGAGTTGGCATTCTCGTTGCTGGTTTGATGGCGGATGGGATAGGACTAGGGGAGAGAATTAGGGATATTGTCTAGAGTTCACGGCATATAGTTTGGAGTAGGGGCGGGTTTAGGGACTAATGTAAATTGTCTTTCCTAATTTGGTTGCAAAACCCGCCCTTTGTTTAAGTTTGGGGTTTTGTCTTTCCGAGTTGGGTAGCAAAACCCGCCCTTTGTTTAAGTTTGAGGTTTTGTCTTTCCGAGTTGGGTAGCAAAACCCGCCCTTTGTTTAAGTTTGAGGTTTTGTCTTTCCGAGTTGGGTAGCAAAACCCGCCCTTTGTTTAAGTTTGAGGTTTTGAGGTATGACCCTTCGCTGCGCTAGTGGAGAATCGGGTTTTGATGCCATATATATAAGGATGGGAATAAATGAGAAAACTCAAGTATTGCGATCGCGATAACCAGCCACATCAAACAGCAGTATCGGGTCAACTGTAACCCTTGGTCAATTTTAGTCGGTGTAATTGGCTCAACCGGATCACCTAAAAGGGGTTTATATTTGGCAACTCCCTGATACCAGTTGGTTCCCCCAAGTTGTACGCCCAGAATAGCAGCATAAGCGCATTCACTCCAACCGGAATTGGGACTAGGATCGCTGGTTGCATCTCGGTAGCATAAACTCCATACTTTTTGAGGTTTTCCTGACAAAAGCGCTAAGGTTATTACCGTGAACCGACAAGGTAGCCAGGTTAAGTAATCCTCAAGTTTAGCACTGAACCACCCTAAATCTGTATAAGGTTCGCGTCGATAACCAATCATTGAATCTAGAGTGCTAGCCGCTTTATAGGCTAAAGCCAAGGGAACGCTACCCACTATCGGAAAAAATGCGCCGATAATAGCATAGAATAAGGGCGCTGTAACACCATCCGTGGCATTTTCGGCGATAGTCTCTAGAACCGCCCGAAACATTTCAGGTGCTGTCAATTTTTCTGTATCTCGACCCACATATTGACGCAAACGAGAACGCGCTTGCTCTAACTCTCCATCAGTTAGCGGTTGTACCACATCATCAGCCGCGTTTCGCAAACTGCGACCGGCAAAACAGCTTGCCAGCAGAATACTTTCAACCCCAATCCCTACCCAAGGATGAAACCAGTTTGCTGCCAACACGATGAACCAGCCTGCCATTCCACTACCGATAATTAATCCTAACCCCAATCCAATTCCGGCGAGGCGGCGTTCCCAGGGACGATAAAGATTGTGAATTATCCATTGGCTAAAGTGAGAAATCAGCCAACCCATGACTTGGACGGGGTGAAGCCAACCCCAAGGATCACCTATCCAGTAATCTAGACTGGCGGCAAGTAATAAAACAATGGCACTTCTAGTCAATCTTGTTGCCTTTGAGCGTATCTATATTCTCTTCCCAATTCGCACCATCAAACGACACTCTGGCAAATCGAGACAGTACATCACCATCAAGACAACGTAGGTTAACATCAATCGACTGGGGATGAGAACGGGGACGATAAAAGGGGTGAATCCCACAAATACGGCAGAATGTATGTTTAGCGGTATGGGTATTAAACGTATAAGTTGTTAAAACGTCAGCCCCACTCAATAGAGTAAACCGTTCCGGGGGTACAATTAGGTGGATGAAGCCTTTTTTGTGACAAATTGAACAATTGCAATCGATTGCCTCGTGCTGGTCAACTGTCACACGGAAACGGACAGAACCACAGTGACAGCCCCCTTGATAGGTAATCAGTTGATTCATTATGGTCATTCGAGATCAAAGCCTCTATTAAATCACAAAATTGGTTTGTTCTCCTTGAGCCGCTTGCCAACTTCGAGCATCATAGTAAAGATCGGCAAGGGTTATGCTATATAGGGCATCTTTGAGTTTTTCATGAAGTCGATGCCACAAGGTTAAAGTTACCCAGTCTTCGGCTTGAGTGGCATCTGCCTGGTGGTGGTGTAACGGTTCGATTGTTTCACCAACGGCTGCTAAAATCTGACCCAGAGAAATTTTTGAAGGTTCGCGAGCTAATTGATAGCCACCTTGAGAACCCCGTACTGAATTCACTAAATTAGCACGACGCATTTCAATCAGTAGTTTCTCTAAATAGGGTGCGGGTAGATCTTGGCGCTGGGCAATCATTTTAACGGATGTTGGTCCATAACCGGGCTGTAGGCTGAGATCAAGTAGCGCTTTGACACTATAATGTCCGCGAGTTGTCAACTTCATAGGGATTGTCATCTCTCCTAGCTTGGAGTTGGTTTGAAGCTGGAGTCTAATTCAGCCAGTTTCAGGTTGGGTTGTACAGAGTTAAGAGTTGGTGCGGTTTTTTTTATTGACGTCCCCGGACGGTTGTACTGTCAACTATAACCAGGTGGGTTTTTCCTGAAGCCTGATAACGCCTCCCATCAATCCTGAGTTTTGCACATCATTGGTTTTTGTTGCTGACTCGATCAACTGGAAACGCCTCACCTTATCACTCCGTATCCATTGCTGACACGTTCTCCAGTCGGCGGTTGATTTGTTAAACAGATAAATTCAACAAATATAAGCAACTAAGTTGACAGTATCCGTGTAATATAGTTCTATAGAGGATGATACATAACCAAGATTTTGTTATCTTGGTTATGTATCAGTATAGCGAAATCGCTACCTGAGACCTCACTGTTTAGGTTTAGATTCAAGTTGATGGCTAAAAAGAAAAAAATGGAGTCCAAGATGGAACCCTTAGAGGGTCAAGCACTGCTTGAGAAAGTTAGAGAGCTAGGTAACCTCAGCAAAGAAGAAAAAGCTAGAGCCTGTGGCTACTACACCGTAACTAAAAACGATGTAGAGCGCGTTAATATGATGAAATTCCTGAATGCGCTGATTGACGCTGAGGGTATTGAATTAGATAGCAAAGCCAATGGCAATGGACGCGGGGGTAGGAGTGCGAGCTATCGCATCTCTGTGCAATCTAACGGTAATCTGCTTATTGGTTCTGCTTATACGAAACAGATGGGTTTACAACCTGGGGATGAATTTGAAATCACCTTAGGTCGTAAGCACATTCATCTCAAGCAACTTGGCGCAGAAGAGGAAATTGATGAGTAAGACTCAGGCGATGGCTAAGGAAAAGCGAAAAGCCTAAAGAGGCTGACTGTTTACCAGCATTTCAGTTGTCTTGAGTCACAGTAGCAACAACGGATAAGTCCGCGTCCCAACCATCAGGTTGGGCGATAGGATTTTTATTGGAGTTGGCAAAAAATACCCCCGTTAGAATCCAGAAGATTTAGCGGGGGATACATCGTGCTATTCATTGAAATGGCTAAGACACAATCCAATGGGGAGAGGTAATCAACAATAACAGAGACACATACATTCCCCAAAACAAAATGAAAATAAATTGTAGGTCGCGTCGAGCCACGAGGATAGCCGCGATCGCGAAGGTTAAGGCGAGGGAGCTAGAAACGACAGGTAAAAGGTTTCCAGAGGCTTCTAGTAGGAAATAAACAGTAGCGGCGATTGCCCCTAAAGACATGAGACTCAATCCCAAAACCCAGAGACGAGGATAGGACTGAGAGCGGGGCGAATTCCACACGGCGGCAAGTTGAGCGCCACCCGCTAGGGCTAAAGCGGGGTAGATGGGTAAACTATACGCCGATAAAGGAGACCCGATTAGACAAACGGCTCCTCCATAAACAGCCGTCCAAACCAATACGAATTTTGCCCAACCCCAATTACGATGAGTCCACGCCAACCCTAATCCATAAGACGCAAAGAGTAACCAGGGAACCGAGATTTTTAAGAACTCCAATACGTAATCGTAATAGCCAGTAAGAGTCCTGGGAATCTTGACAGAATGCCCAAAGGGTTGTAATGATTCTTGGATCAGATTGGCAGTGAGAAATGCTTGACCCTCAAGCCAGGGTAGAGTATACCAAACCAATCCGGGGATGATACCTAATATCCAGCCCAACCACCAATAGCCAGATCTGAGCAGTCTTGGCGTATCCCAGGCAATAAAAATCAAACCGATTGCCAGCAAAAGCAATCCGAATCCAATTCCCTGAGTCAGACAAATTAAACCGAATCCAATACCGGCTGTCAATGACCAACGCAAATCACGACGCGATCGCAATAGACATATCATCATCAGCATGACAAAGCATAACACTGCACTATCCGCGATCGCGAGACGTCCATACTGCACCACAGGTAATACAGTTAAATAAATGAAGCTCGAAAAAAGCGCATTTTGACGAGATGGGAAAATTTCTCGACCGATTCCATAGAAAAGGGGAACAGACAGAGCGCTCAGAAGGGCAGTTGGTAAGCGTGTGATCAAGGTGCTATCATTCCCTGTCTTATAAGCTAAAGCAATTAGCCAATACAGTAAGGGTGGATCTTCAACATAAGATTTGTCCCCAAACGTTGGATAAAACCATTGCCAAGATGCCAAAGGCGTGGTAGTTAATTCACCAGCGACCTGATTGATCGTTTGTTCACCCCCATTTAAGAGAGGTGGGCTATCCAGATTTAGGCAAAATAAGAGCAAAGCGGCTAAGAGTAAGCCGAACATCCACATCCGCTCAATCCAACGTTGAGTTTTGCGAATTCGACTCTCTGAGCGTCCCGAAATAAATGTTTGACGATTCATCTTTAAACGAACAAGTTAGAGTGCTGCTGGTCGCCAGTCGTTCACCTTGCTGCCATCCAACAGGTTGCCATTGCCTTCACCGTGACTCAACCCGTGGCGCGACCTAATCAAACGGTGACTTTTCAATTATGACTTTTCAGTTAAAAATAAAAAACTCTGACTACCCCGATCAGCGTAACTTTAGGAATAACTAGAGTGCGTAGTGCTATAGATAGATAGACGTAGCCGCGTTAGGATCAATGTTAGCGTCACACCCGACGGGTTAACCGAATCACTCCTGCCGCTTATTCACAGTAATATAGTTAGGCTTTATCAACTCAACTTGCTCATTTTGTTAAATAGAGCCAATCATCAGGCATCTAGACCTCAGTCGATCACCTGCGACAAGCATACCTATGGAAGGATCTTTTGAATTAACCCTACAAATGGTCATCGCTGTCTGTGCTGGAATCAGCGCTCAGGTGATTGCCGAGTACCTAAAAGTCCCCAGCATCGTCTTTCTGCTCATCTTCGGTGTTTCCCTCGGCTCCGATGGTTTGGGTTTACTACACCCCCAAGAACTGGGAGTGGGTTTAGAAGTCATTGTTGCCTTATCCGTAGCCGTGATTCTGTTTGAGGGAGGACTTAACCTCAACCTGCGCGACTTAGGCAAAGTATCCGGTTCTCTGAGAAACCTCGTCACCCTGGGAACGCTGATTACCCTGCTAGGCGGTGGGATGGCTGCCCATTGGTTAGGAGAATTTCCCTGGTCGATTGCCTTTCTCTATGCGGCTCTCGTGGTGGTGACGGGTCCGACGGTTATCGGTCCACTGCTTAAACAAGTAAAAGTAGACCGACGAGTTGCCGCCATTTTAGAAGGAGAAGGGGTGTTAATTGACCCCGTGGGGGCAATTCTATCCGTTGTTGTACTCGATACCATTCTCAACAGCGAGGCGGGCGCCTCTGCTGCCATTGTCGGTCTAGGGTTACGCCTCAGTATTGGGGGTGTGATTGGCGGTATCGGTGGCTGGCTGCTGGGTTTATTTCTCAAACGAGCCGATTTTCTCTCAGAAGACCTGAAAAACCTGGTCGTGTTAGCCGGGATGTTAGGCTTATTTGGCTTGGCACAAACTATTCGCTCCGAATCCGGATTAATGGCAACCGTCGTCGCCGGAATCGTCGTCGGTGCCTCTTCTCTACCGGAAGAACGGCTGTTGCGACGCTTTAAAGGACAATTAACCGTGCTGGGGGTTTCCGTACTCTTCGTTCTCCTCTCCGCCGATTTGTCCATTGACAGTGTTTTCGCTTTAGGTTGGGGCAGTGTCTTCACGGTTTTGGCATTAATGACACTGGTGCGCCCCGTGAGTGTCAGCTTATGTACCTGGAATAGCGGCTTAAATTGGCGACAGAAAATCTTTTTATCCTGGATTGCGCCCAAAGGGATTGTCAGCGCTTCTGTGGCATCCTTGTTTGCGATTCTCTTAACCGAACGCGGGATTAATGGGGGAGATTCGATTAAAGCCCTCGTCTTCCTGACGATTATTCTGACTGTCTTTTTACAAGGCTTAACCGCGCGTTGGGTTGCCAAATGGCTACAACTGAATCCCCAGGAAAAGGCAACAGGTGCGGTGATTGTGGGCTGTAATCCTTTGAGTCGTCTGATTGCGCGTTTGTTTCAAGAACAGGAAGAAGAGGTTGTCCTCATCGACACTGATCCCGAAGCCTGCCAAAAAGCCGAAGACGAAAATCTGCGGGTGTTCCAAAGTAGTGGTTTAGATGTTGAGGTTTTAGAAGAAGCTGGGATTGAATCGATGGGTACATTTCTGGCAATGACCAATAATGGGGAAGTGAACCTAGTCTTAGCCCAACGCGCCGTGGAAGAGTTTGCGCCGCCACGAGTGGTTGCCGTATTTCCCCGTGATCCCCAAGCCAATGCGACCAATAATAAAACCAATAAAACCAAAGTCAATCAAGCCTTTGTTCCCCAACTACCGATTAAGACGTGGAATAAGTATATTGTCGAGGGGCAAGTGAAGTTAGGTACAACCACGTTAAAAGAGTCGGGATTAGCCTTTCAGCGAGCGCATTTACAAGCGTTGATTCGGGCGGGGGAACTGGTTCCCTTATTAATCGAACGCCAAGGGAATTTACAAGTGGCTAGCGCGAATGAAACTTGGCATGCTGACGATCAAATTATTTATCTGCTGCATGATCCTAGACCTAAACTCTTGAAACGCTTATCCGGTGGCAGTTCGTCCTCTCGGCTGGCGGTAGAAAAGTTGCCAGAGGTTGAGGAGATTCCGATTTCTGAGCCTGTGGAAGAGAAAGCGGTGAAAGAAATTGCCAATAAACCTAAAGGTGAAAAAGAGGCGAAGGTTGAAGGATGAAACAGTTTTGACCCTTCGCCAAGCTTTTCGGGCATGGCGTGCGAGTGTGTAGGGGCGGGTTTAGACGCTTCCTTAGTGGGGTCTAACTTTTGTGTGTAAGCAGTGTGGATATACTCTCCATGCCGATCTAGTTGGTGCTAGGAATGTTGCACTTAGAGTGTTGCTCTCTCGCCAAGAGTGGGAGAGTACGGGGCGTCTTTCAGCCGTCCCTGATGCGTCGTCGGACGAAGCCAAAGGCGAGCGCCTCTCCAGGTACTCGCAGTTGAGGTGGACGATAGATGCAATCCCCAACTGAGCGCGAAGCGGAACCGTTAGGTGAAGCGGAGTAAGTTGGGGTAGTTGAATACTGTCTAATGATTCAGAGGAATCGCTAACTGAATAAAGGGCGCAAGCCTTGCGCCCCTACGATTTTTACCTTAAATAGGGAACCCACGATTTCATTGGTTCTGGCGAACCATACCAAAGTCCCTGTCTGCGAGGTGAATGCAGCACCCCGTCTAAGGTGAGATTCACCGCCCCCTCTAAATGAGCTGCTTCAATGGGAGTAATCCCATCTCCCCAACAATTGCCGACTCCACAGGTTTGCTGATAACTGTTATACGCTAACCATTGACCCAAGCGTCGTTGACCATAGATGGCTTTACCCGCGACACAGATATATTTAACCTGGGGATAAAACGCCCCCGGATAGTTGATTGCCACGAAATCTAGATTGCGTTTTGTCCAGCGCTCTTGGCTAGTATGAGGTGTCCCTAATGTTACCAATGTGGCAATGGTTGGATGAGCATTCCATAATCCTGAAACTGAGGGAGTCACATCGCCCTGAATATCGTAGGGTTTTTCGCCCAGGTAGATTCGGGCAATCCAGCCTCCGGCGGAATGACCAATTAGATTAACCTGATTGGCGTTGTAATCTGCCATCACCTGTTTCACGGTTTGGTCGAGTTGGCGTAAAATTGGTACAACTGAGCGACCGCCTATCGTGGGAATCCAATCGCCTTGTCGTAGCGGTACAGTAACGGTGGGAAACCCTAACTGATTTAACGCGGTTTCTAATCCTCGATATTCAGTTGCCCCGGCGAAAAAACCCGGTAAAATGACAGTCGGTAGTGGCATTTTGGATCTTATAGTTTTTAATTATTAATTAAACGTAACAAATAGTGATGGGGCAAATTGGCACGCTTTACGGTCTGAGTGTGGGTCCAGGCGATCGCGAATTAATTACGCTTAAAGCCCTGCGTATCCTCAAACAAGCACCCGTGGTGGCGTTTCCGGCGGGAGTAAGGGGAAAACTGGGTATGGCACAGCAGATTGTCGGGCAATGGTTAGACGCTCAACAGGTTCAACTGCCTTTAACATTTCCTTACGTCCAAGACCAAGACATTCTTACCCAAGCGTGGAAGAAAGCCGCCGAACAGGTGTGGCATTATCTAAACGTCGGGCAAGATGTGGCGTTTGTTTGTGAAGGGGATATCAGTTTTTACAGCACGTTTACCTATTTGGCGCAAACCTTACAACAGCAGCAATCCAGCGCCCTAGTACAAATGATTCCTGGCGTTTGTTCACCCATGGCAGCCGCCTCAGTGTTAGGATTACCGCTAACGGTACAGCGCGATCGCTTGGTGGTACTGCCAGCTCTCTATAATGTAAAGGAACTGGAAACAATTTTAGACTGGGCGGATGTCATAGTCCTGATGAAAGTGAGTTCAGTGTATGAACAGGTATGGCAAGTGTTGCATCGCCGCCAATTATTGGACACCGCCTGGGTAGTCGAACGTGCTACCCTACCGGATCAAGTGATTTATCACGATTTACGCGATCGCCCGACCCTAAAATTACCCTACTTTTCGATCATGATTGTCAACGTTACCCAGTCCCTGAGTTCCATTAGACTCTAGATTATTTTTATTAAAACCAATAGAATTCCCGACAACCCCGCAACGGAGAGCATGATAACGGCTATGTCGAATCTCTTATTTAGAACGGTTTCCGAGAAACTTAATCAGCCAACTGGAATCGCGGTGATGGCATCGGTGGGTATTCATGTCATCTTGGGGCTAACCTTACCCTCTTATGTCCCCGTTTTTTCCAATGAAGCGCCACCGACGCGGCGAACTGTACAAATGTTGGAATTAAGCGAAGCCGATTTGAGTCGCCTACCCGATTTATCGGTGCCAACGATTCCCCCCTATATTTATCAGCAAACACCATTACAATCGCCATTCCCACCACTCCCACCTCTCCCCTCTCCCCCTCCCCAAGAGTCTTTGCCTCTCGATGGCACCATCTCGGTGGCTCCTCCTTCACAATCGTTAAAAATTCCGTCATCGTCTTCGACTCGGAAACGAACCCAAACCCGAATCTCCCTGAATCAACCGAGTAGTCCATTTCCATCCATGAGGAGAAATCTAGGAATCCCAGTTTTTCCTCCCAGCCAACTTCCGCCACCGCCTCCCCCAGGAACAAGGAATCCTGAGTCGAGATCCATAGAAAAAGAGCCGACGCCGAGTATTGATGATCGTCTATTAAGGGTGTTGTCTGATCGCGACTCAGACTCGTTGACGATTCCCCACTCTAAACCACCGGAAGATCCCAAAGATAAAAAGCTTGCTTTCGATCCAGATACCGCTCCCTCCGCCAATGAAGATGAGCCAACCCCAAATCCGGAAGAATCCGCATCAGAATCCGATCAGCCCATCGCTGATCAGCCGAAGCCGGATCAAGCCGCAGATAGCACGGGCGCTCAAGCCGATAAAGTAGAACCTCCGCCTGTACTCCAAAGAACATATAGTACTGAGTATCCCAAAGCAGCTTGCCAGAAGCAGCTTAACGGAACAGCCATTTATAGTGTCGTCGTAGGTACTGATGACAAAGCGACGAATTTACAGTTAATTCAAAGTGCAGGTGACCCCATTCTTGATCGAAAGGCAGAGGGCAAAATTAACAATCAGCCTATTCTAAATCGAACAGATAAACCACAAGAGTACCAAGTATCTGTGCAGTTTTCCGGTCAAGACAAGGTGTGTCCGAAGCCAACACCTCCCGAAGCCTCGGAGCAGACTCCTGAGGGTTCTAATTCGCCAACACCCCAACCTGAGAATCCGGAGGCGGCTGAGGACTCGAATTCTCCAAGTTCTTCCTCTTCCAATCCGGAAACCTCGGATCGCGATCCAGAAAACTCTGGACAACCCTCGCCATCAGACACAACATCAGAGTCCGAACCTGAAAAAGACCAACCTGAAGAATCAGCGAATCCAGCAGAGGAAACCCCTGAAGCCTCCAATCCACCTGACGTGGTTGTACCCCCACTCTAGCCTCAGACGGGCTTTCATTATCAATTTTTGACCGGTCTCATCCTTGATCCCCAACCAGATGCTAAGATGATCGACGGTTAGAATTATCCCCCCAAGATTACAGCAAAAAGGAACCCAAGACATTATGCCTTCACGAGAACCTCGCCGCATACTCATAACAGGTGGAGCGGGGTTTATTGGCTCCAACTTCGTCCATCACTGGTGCGATCGCTACCCAGAGGATCGAGTCGTTGTTCTCGACTTGCTCAGTTACGCCGGCAATCGTCGGAATCTAGAGCCAGTCGAGGGACGAGAGAATTTGCGGTTTGTAGCGGGAGATATTTGCGATCGCACTCTTGTTGATGCCTTACTCTGTAGTGAGACGATTGATACCGTTGCCCACTTTGCAGCAGAATCCCATGTGGATCGCTCAATTTTGGGTCCTGAAGCGTTTGTGAGAACGAATGTTCTGGGTACATCAACTCTAGTCGAAGCCTTCCGCCAGCATTGGAAAAAGCGGGGATGTCAAGCGAGCGATCGCTTCCTCCATGTCTCTACGGATGAAGTATACGGCAGCTTAGGTCCTAATGACCCCCTATTTAGTGAAACGACACCGTATCAGCCAAACAGTCCCTACGCCGCTTCTAAAGCGGGTAGTGATCACATCATTCGTGCCTATCATCATACTTACGGTGTCCCCACATTAATTACCAATTGCTCCAATAACTACGGTCCCTATCAGTTTCCCGAAAAGCTGATTCCCCTGATGTGTATTAACATCATGCTGGGTCAACCCTTACCCGTTTATGGGGATGGACAGCATGTGCGGGACTGGCTTTATGTCAATGATCACTGTCAAGCTATTGATTTAGTCATTCATCAAGGAACTCCCGGCGAAACCTATAACATTGGCGGTAACAACCAAATCAAAAACCTGGATTTGGTTCAGATGGTTTGCCAGCTTATGGATGAGTTAGCCTCGGATTTACCTGTTTCTCCCAGTAAAAAGTTAATTACTTCTGTAAAAGATCGACCCGGACACGATCGCCGATACGGGATTGATGCTCGCAAAATTAAGGACCAACTGGGTTGGACGCCTCAAGAAACCATTGAAGGAGGATTACGTAGCACCGTTGAATGGTATTTGACCCATCGGGATTGGTGGGAGCCGTTGCTGTCGAAGGAGTATAAAGATTACTACCAGAAAATTTATGGTTAAATCAGCAAAGGATGTTTGCTGCCTCGTTGGGTGAGGATATAAGCTGTTCGGTATTCAAACCTGAATGTCAACCATGACGAAATCCTGGTAATGCGTTTAGCGAAGCCATGCCGCAGGCTTTGCATCTTGCTCGCTACTCATACCCAATTTACGGCAGTTTTCAAGTTAGTAGACTACAGACGATGATTGCACCCAAAAGCATCGGTTAAGTCAAAGGGCAGATCTGCACAGAGTCCTCTAACACTTTTTTTCGGAATATTGGGAGATTTTCTGCGGAGAAATTGCACAAAATCTAAAACTTCATTGTGTTGACTTGGGGGCAGTTGGCGGAGTTCTCTGAGAACGATAGATTCGATCGTGTTCATATTGTGTTCCGATACGTTTTTGCTAACGCTTGCTAACAAATATACTCCTTGAGGGAGGGTGTATTAACAAGCGAGATTAATCTCCATTATGTATGAATCAATTATCACTCGTAGGGGTACGGCATTGCCGTACCCTTACCTCATGTACCTCTTTACGGCTGAATCTGTTGAATTTGGTCAAGGGCATTTTGGTAAAGCGTCATGTCGCCCTGTTGTTTGGATAAATCTGCTGCCTTTTGGAAATCCGCGATCGCTTCTTCTTCATTACCTAATTGAACAAAGGCAGTTCCCCGATTGTAGTAGGCAGCAGCATAGTTAGGATCACGTTGAATCGACTGAGTGAAATCGGCAATCCCCTCCTGAATTTTCCCCTGTACTACACGGACAACTCCTCGATTATAGTAAGGTTGAGCATTATTAGGGTCAATCGTAATTGCCTGATTAAAGTCAGCGAGTGCTGCTTGGGTATCTCCTTGTTTAAAATAGACAGCTCCTCGGGTATAGTAAGCTTGAGCATCGTTCGGATCAACCTCAATTGCCCGATTAAAGTCGCGAATTGCCGCCTCCATGTTGCCCTGTTTCACACGGGCAACTGCGCGGTTGTGATAAGCTGGAGCGAAGTTAGGGTCAATTTCAATTGCTGTATTCCTTGTTGGATAAAATCCTCAGGAGTGGTTTGGGCAATATAATCTTTGAGCGTAACCGCATCTATTGGGCAATTTTGAACAGCACGAGCAGTTATTGGGGTGATCAGGATAGCCGTTAAACCCAATAGAGGAATTGTACGGTGAATGAATTTCATAGATGTCTCCTGAACTCGACATATTAAACGGGGAATTTATGTATGATGTAGAGTGGATTACTGCTGAAGTTCCTGGATTTGGTCAAGGGCATTTTGGTAAAATGTCATTTGACCCTGTTGTCTAAACAAATCGGCGGCTTTCTGGAAATCCGCGATCGCAGCTTCTTCATCGCCTATTTGAACAAGTGCAGTTCCCCGTTGGTAGTAAGCGGCAGCATTATTGGGAATAATCTCAATTACCTGAGTGTAATCAGCAATGGCACTCTCAATATCTCCTGTTTTTCGGTGAGCATGTCCCCGGTTTGCGTAGGCGAGAGCTAGATAGGGATTAATCTCAATTGCCTGGTTCAAATCGGCAAAAGCTTTCTGCATTTCTCCCCTTTGCAGATATGCAAATCCCCGGTTGTTGTAAGCCATAGCATAATTGGGGTTCAGTTTAATGGCTTGAGTAAAGTCGCGGATAGCATTCTGTATTTCTATGAGTTTCAGGTAAATAGTACCTCGGTTGCTGTAGGCGATAGCTAAGTTAGGTTCAATCTCAATTGCCTTACTGAAGTCAGCTAAAGCTTCCTCTAGCTTTTCCTGTTCTCGATACAAAAGTCCCCGATTATTGTAAGCTTCAGTATAATTGGGATTAAGTTCAATTGCTTGTGTGAAATCAGCAATCGACTTTTGAATATTACCTTGTAGCAGGTAGGCAACTGCCCGGTTATAGTAGGATTGATCATTGTTGGAATCAATTTCAATGGCTTGGTTGAACTCAGCAATCGCATCCTGAATATTTCCCTGTTGAAAATTAACAGCTCCTAGATGATTGTATGCTGAACTATAATTAGGTTTAATATTGAGCGCTTGGTTAAAGTCAGCTATTGCCCCTTGAATGTCTCCTTGTTGCCAGTGAACAAGTCCTAGGTTGTCATAAGCTTGAGCATAATTAGGGTCGATATTGAGCGCTTGATTAAAGTCAGCTATTGCTCCTTGAAAGTTTCCCTGTCTTAAGCGAACCAATCCCCGATTGTTGTAAGCTATAGCGGAGTTAGGGTCAAGTTGGATAGCTTGATTAAAGTCAGCAATTGCACCTTGAAGGTTACCGCGTTTCAAATGAAGCAATCCCCGATTGTTGTAGGCTAAAGCTAAGTTAGGGTCAATTTCGATGGCATGCTCGAAGTCAGCAAAAGCCTTCTGGATCTCTCCCTGTTTCAGAAAAGCAACCCCCCGGTGGTTGTAAGCTGGGGCATAGTTGGGGTTAATGTCGATCGCCTGATTGAAGTCCTTAATTGCTCCTCTAAAGTCACCTGTTTCTAATTTTTGTACTCCTTGCTGGACAAAATACTCTGTAGTGTTTTGGGCAATGTAACTGTCAGTTGTGGTAGCACGAATTTGGGAAAATTGAACTTCGCTAGCTGCAACGGGATTGATGAGAATAGCAGATAAACCCAACAGGTAAATCGTGCGGCGAATAATTTTTGGAATCCCTACAATATTTTGCCTGTGTTGATAGTTTAATACCGACTTGAGATGATTCAATTTGATATACATCAGTTCCTCCCTAAGTTTGTCATTCCTCTGTAGAGATAGGAATTCCCTATTTATTAACAGCAAGAGTATAGACCACATCAAGATATGAGAATAAGATCAATTTAGTAATCACTGTAGTGAACTATTACTAATGTCTTTTCTCTATTATGGCAGGTAGGCAAATGACTATTAGCTGATTTTAATTAAACTTAAACTTTTTAACTTATTGATAATAAATATCAATCTGCCATAGCAATTGACAATTTTTATTGATACTTGATTGGTGACTTGGTTTCCTCCTGGGAACTGATACAGTGTAAGAATGTGACAACTGAATCACTTGAATAAAAATTTTATACCGTTTGTTAGAGGAACAAACTATGTCTGTTCACTATAATTGGGAAGTCCTGATATCTTAATAGTGAGTTGATAACCTCATGCGGAAGAAGATTGGCGCTAGGGTTAGAGTTCGTAGTTGGCACTTGAGATCAGCGCTAAAACGCTTACTACAAACTCAGGTTAAGGAATGGGCTATTCATGTTAGGGTGGGATCAGGGCTTAAGGATTCCGGTGAGTTAATTAAAAAATCATGAAATCAGCCAATAAAATTATCATAGGCTTTCTATTAGTCGTAATCCTCGGCTTACCCTTTTCGCATACCTTGGTTCACATTCTCACAGAAGCCTGGTGGTTTAATTCGGTTAACTTTTCAGATGTATTCTGGACGCGGATCACCTGGAAAATTATGGCTTGGGTGGGAACGTTTATTATTTACGGACTATTCTTATGGTTTAACTACTCAATGGCGCAGCGTCTAACTCGCGATCGCGCCTTTCGTTTCTTAGACGGTAGTGATTTAGCCCCCTATACCGATACGATCGCCAATTCCGCTGTCTTAGTGGTGATCTTCCTGATCAGTCTAGCCGCCGCCACAACCAGTGCATCGGCTTGGGAGACGATATTAAAGTATCTGAATGCTACAGATTTTAATCTGACTGACCCCATTTATCAACAGGATATTGGATTTTACCTGTTTCAGTTTCCATTCTATGAGGGATTAAAAGACTGGGTATTGACTCTCTTGGGCTGGGGGTTTGTTCTAGCTGTTGCTGTTTATGTGTTAAAAGGCAAAATAAGGTTAGATCGCTACTGGCAACATTTTCTCACTAAAGACGTAAAAACCCATCTCAGTTTACTGTTAGCGGGAATTGCTGTAGTTATCGCGATCGGCTTTTGGTTAGAACGCTACGAATTACTTTACAATGCCGATGGTGTCGTCTATGGTGCAGGGTACACTGATGCTCATGCTCAGCGTCTGGCATTCTGGATTATGAGCATTGTATCCCTTCTGCTGGGCTTATCGTTTATCCTGGCAATTTGGCAAAACAATGTTACTTTACCCACCTACGGCATCGGGATTTATCTGATTGCTTTTCTCGTCTTCAGTGGTCTTTTTCCCTGGTTTCAACAACGATTTATTGTTGAACCCAATGAATTAGAAAAAGAAAAGCCCTACATTGAACATAATATCGCTTATACGCGCAAAGCTTATGATTTAGACGAAGTACCAACCCAGGACTATCCAGCGGAAGAACAATTAAGTCGTCAAGCGTTGCAAGAAAACCAATCCACGATTCGTAACATTCGTTTGTGGGACTATCGACCGTTATTAAGTACCTATCGCCAACTCCAAGAAATTCGGCTTTACTATCGATTCAATGATGTCGATGTTGATCGCTATACCATTGACGATAATTATAGACAGGTGATGCTTTCACCACGGGAATTAGTGTATTCCCAAGTACCCGATCGCGCTCAGACTTGGGTCAACGAACGGCTAAAATATACCCATGGCTATGGTTTGGTGATGAGTCCGGTTAATATAGTCACCGAGGATGGCTTACCCGAACTGTTTATCAAAGATATTCCTCCTATCTCCCAAGTCGATCTTCAGGTTAATGAATCCGCCATTTACTACGGCGAAAAAACCGACACCTATATATTTACAGGTACAAATACCCAAGAATTTGACTATCCCCGTGGTGATGAAAATGCCTTCACCACCTACGCCGGGAAAGGTGGCGTACCCATTCCTTCCCTCTGGCAACGATTAGCTTATGCTTATGATTTGGGTGATCTGAAAATTTTAATTTCTAATTACTTTATCAACACCTCCCGCATTCATTACCATCGCCAGATTGGGGAACGGGTGAACCAAGTTGCACCTTTTTTGCGGTTTGATAAAGACCCCTACATTACCCTAATTGATGGTAGATTACAGTGGATTATTGATGCCTATACGATCAGCGATCGCTATCCTTATTCTGAACCCGTTTCCAAAAGTCATAATGCCAACGCCATATTCCAAGATGGGGATATCGCCCAAATGTCCCTAGGGGATATCAATTATATTCGTAACTCGGTTAAAGTTGTCGTGGATGCGTTTAATGGTACGATGCAGTTTTTGGTTGTTGATGAAGATGACCCGATACTGCAAACCTATCGTAAAATATTCCCCACTTTATTTACCACCAACGACGCGATTCCCGCTGATGTAAAAGCGCATTTCCGCTATCCCCTGGATCTGTTCACCATTCAGGCGCAGATGTATCTGTCTTACCACATGAATAATCCTCAAGTCTTTTATAACCGAGAGGATTTGTGGCGTTTTCCGACAGAAATTTATGAAGGGAATGAGCAGATCATGCAGCCTTATTATGTGAACATGCGTTTACCCGAAGCATCGAGGGAAGAATTTATTCTAATTCTTCCTTTTACTCCCGTCAATAAAGATAACATGATTGCCTGGATGGCAGCGCGTTCTGATGGGAAAAATTACGGCAAATTGCTCTTGTATGAATTCCCTAAACAAGAACTTGTCTATGGTCCTTCTCAAATTGAAGCTCGCATTGACCAAAATCCGCAAATTTCCCAACAATTAACCCTATGGAGTCAGGAAGGATCGCGAGTGATTCGTGGCGATTTATTAGTGATTCCCATTGACCAATCATTACTGTACGTTGAACCCGTTTATCTGCGGGCGGAACAGGGCGAACTTCCAGAATTGAAGCGGGTAATTGTTGCTTATGCGAAAGAAGTGGTTATGGAAGAAACCTTAGAGGAAGCTTTAGCGACTATCTTTGGCGGAACCCAAGCAGACGTGCAACAACCTACTGCCGCTCCATCATCTGCTCCACCAAAAGAAGGGGTTTCCAAACTCGCCCAATCCGCCTTGGAAACCTATCAAAAAGCACAGGAAGCCATGCGTCAAGGCAATTGGCAAAAATACGGTCAATACCAACAAGAACTGGAGAGCCTCTTACAGCAATTGAACCAAACCCCAAAATCTGCACCCGATCTGAGAAAGTCAGCAGACGACCAAAATTAATCTTCCCTGAGCCGAACTCCAGAACCTTTGTTGTTATAGCACTACGAGGATACGTTAGGACATCAGTTAATCCCCACAGGGAACAGGGCAACGTGGGGAAAAAATCCTCAATTATTCAGAACGGCTGCAATTGGGACAAATGGCGATAACCCGATGATTTATTCTTTATCTTGCCTGACACAAGAAGTGCCAATTTTTTGTAGTGTGAGCATCTTGCTCACTACCTATCTTGCTCACTACCTATCTTGCTCACTACCTATCTTGCTCACTACCTATCTTGCTCACTACCTAAAACACAACTGAAACCCGAAAACATAAAGGTGTAGCGAACGATTAAAGGTTCAGTGCAAGATTTCAGTAAGCTATTCAGTGATATTCAGAAATAATTACGTTTTGCTTGATTTTACTCCTCTACAATCTCAACCAAATCCTCAACCATTACATCAAATGTGCGAGCCAACTTATGAATAGCCGTATAGTCTATCATAGCCAGCCCTGGTGAGCGGGCATAATGTCTAACTGTGCTGTAAACTAACCCAGAGCGATCAGAGACTTCTTTGATCGTCCATCCTTTTTCTTGTGCAAACTCTCGAATTCGCAACCTGACTAAGCCCATACACTCTTGACAAGGGATAAGATTTTATCGTTTAATCAGAGAGTCTTTAGGTAAAAGCGATCGCTCTCTCTGTCTCACAAACGCAAGAGCGATCGCCACAATGTCCCACCAAAGGCAAGACACTCACTTACTAAAGGCAAGATACTCACTTACCAAAAGCAATACCTTACCAAAAGTAATACGTTTACTATGTTATCTACACTTACCACAAAAACGCCCACTTTTGCAGCCTCAAAACTAAATTACAAATCCTCCACCCGTCATCCCCTGGCACGATTCGTCACTGTTTCGTCACTGTAGAGACAGTCGCCTTGCTGTTTAACCTGTCTCCTGACGAGATTTATCGCATCGAATGCTGGCAGCATATCGTTTATGTTCACGGTAAAGGGTTGAGCCGATTCATCAGCTACGCCGACTTTCCACCAATCCTGGAAGCCGAACCCCCTACCTCTCAAGACATGGTGCGCTGGCGCAAGCGCTGGAAATCTCCAATAGCCCCAGAGTTTTGGACAATATTCTATAGATACCAGTTCAACCGAGCAACGAGTGAATCGCAGTTGCTAGCGTGGGGACAATTTGTTGCTCACTACTGGGCAACAACTCCCGGAGTCGGATTAGCAGACAATACAACTGTACGTCTGGATACTGATAACGAACCGCAACCCGATGCGTTATTGAGGATTGAGGTAGGAGGACAATCCTGCATCAGCGATGACGATTATGTCGAAGGTGCGCCAGAATTGATTGTAGAAATTGCCGCCAGTACCGCTTCCATCGATTTACATGACAAACTTAATGTTTACCGCCGCAATCAGGTACAAGAGTATTTAGTGTGGCGAGTGTACGATCAGCAATTCGATTGGTTTAAGTTACAAGAGGGTACATATATCAAGCTAGAACCCAATGAAAATGGTATTATTTGTAGTGAAACCTTTCCTGGCTTGTGGTTAAAACAATCCGCCCTACTTGCTGGAAATTTAGCCAAGGTATTGGAGATCGTCCAACAGGGGATAACCACAGCAGAACATCAGATGTTTATTAAGTCCTTATCGAGGGAGTAATCATGGGACGAAAAGCGAAACTCAAACAACTTCGACGCCAAAGTCAAGGACAAGAACAGTCGCCAACGTCAACACAACCGAACCATTTTGAGTCAACCCAATTCGTGCAACAACTTCAAGTTGAAGGCTATAAGCTTGATCAAGCGCAGCATTCTCCAGACGTGCCATTGCCAAAGCCGTTAAAAAAACCCAATCCCCAGTTATAAGTATTTACAGCCAAATTTTAGGGTGCGTTAGCGGAGCGTAACGCACCAATAAATCCTTAACATAGCCGTACCATAGCAGGTTAGAGAAAGAGGACTTACAGTGTAACCTGTGCCGTTTCCAACCAATCAAAAATTCGGTCTAATTGCTCTAATGAAATGAGTCCGTATTGCCACAACGTCATCGGTAATAGATTAGGACTCTCTTCCTGATGGCGTAAGGCTAAGGAAATTGCTGACGATGGGATCGCCAACTCTTCTCGTAAAAAGTGAATAAACTTGTCAAGTGCTGGGGATTTCATGGTTTTGGGTGTGGGATACTGGCTCTTGTTAGTAGTAAGGTACATCTAACGGGGATCAAAAAACCTCACCCATTAGAGTTATTCTAGTGCTGCATGATAGTACCGTAGGGTGGGCATTGCCCACCAGCATACCAGTCAGTACCATTGCCTTAACTTCCATACAAACGTTCACCTGTTCCCGGTAGAAGTGTCAGCATTCTCGGATTAATACGCTCTCCCACAGTGACTTCAATATCACCATCCCACTCTTCAATCGAGAGAACCTTATTCTCAGAACCTTCATAATCAAAATATCGACAACGTTCTGCTGTGCGGTGCAATGTTGTACCTGTACGTGTCATTTCTGCCACACCAGATTCGATACAGCGATAGATGTCACCGTCAAAGGTTAACTGCTTGGGAGGTTCTCCACTCACTTCTAACTGCTGCGTTGGCTCTAATAATGCCACTTCTACTCGGTCATCTTCATCTACAGAAAGCCAACAAATACGCTCTCCATCTTGCAGTAAATACTCGTACCAAGCATAGTCGCCAACATTGTAAGTCAGTTTTCCCTCCACTACCCAATCTGTCCCCATGTACTGGACAATATCACCAACTTCCAGGGTAAAAACGGTACGTTCTTCCAAGGGTAAACGCCCACGTTCACCGAACCCTGATAACTGTCCCCGTTGCTGAAGGACTAGCAAAACCACAGCCGTAGCAATAATTATAATAATTCCAATCCAAACAAATACCATCATCTGACTTATGACTGACTACTTATGGAGAAGGGCAGGTTTTGTTTAACAGTTAGCTAAGGCGGGTTTCGTTGTTCAATTATTTTACCAATAGCTGACTGTAGTTCCTAAACCCGCCCCTACACGACGAAGGGCAGGTTTTGTTGAACAGTTAGCTAGGGCGGGTTTCATTGTTCAGTTATTTCACCAATAGCTGAGTGTAGTTCCTAAACCCGCCCCTACAATTGACTAATGATTAATAGGCTGCCCAACGGGGGTCAGATTGATAACGCACAATCACGGGATGAGAGAGGCGATTTACCTGCACATTTCCTATTTGGACATCCCCAGGCAACTCAAATAAATTCTGCAAAATCGGCTCAGTCAGATAGCGCGTTGACACCGATAATGTCAACCTATCCGCTTGAATCGAGTGCCGCGACGCCAAAACAAAACCCCAGGGTCCAAAACTGGGAACACCCACCACATAAGGATGAGTTGATAATCCCACATCCGATAGCGTTGCTACAATACAGCTTAGAACATCTGGGGCAAAAAAAGGACTCGATGCTTGAGTGACAAAAACGCCATTCTCTGCCAATCGCGGTAACAAACGCTGGTAAAACCCTTCAGAATACAACTTGGCAAGCACTTCTCGGTCAGGGTCAGGAAAATCGGCGATAATTACATCAAAGGTTTCATTTAAAGTAGGTGCTGTAACAAAAGCATCGCCGTTAATCACCTGAACACGCGAATCCGTTAACGCCCCTTCATTTAACCGCACCAACTGAGGATGAGACTGGGCTAACTTGACCACTTCCGCGTCTAACTCAATCAGCACCACCTGTTCCACCTCTTGCCACTTCAGCACTTCCCGCAGCGCCATTCCATCTCCTGCACCCATGACTAGCACACGACGCCTGTTTTGACTCGCACTCATCGCCGGATGTACTAAGGCTTCATGGTAGCGGTACTCATCCAGGGTAGAGAGTTGTAAATCCCCATCCAAGAACAATCGCAAATCTTGTCCTCGGCGCGTCAAGACAATCCGTTGATAGGGAGATTGAATCCGGGTAATCACCGGGGCTTGATACAACGTATTTTCCAGCCGATTACTGATGGGAATCGCGGCGGGTGCGGATAATGTCAGAATAACGCCTAACCCTAAGCCTAGATATCCCCAACGGCGCAGCCGAGGAAACTGCTGTCCAATAGCAAACACCATAAAGGCGGGTAATGCGCCCAGCACAAAAGCGGCGGGAAATAAGCCAATTAGCGGTAATAGCAAGACGGGAAACAGCAGCGAACCCAACAACGCGCCGACATAATCCAGCGCCAAAACCCCAGCCAGCGCCTCCCGCACTCCCTCCTCTAATTCCAGCACTCGCGTCAGTAGGGGAACTTCCAAACCCGCCAAAATGCCCAGTAATATAGTTACTAGGAATAATCCCAACCAGAGGAAACCATTAACCACAAATAGGGCAAATAGTCCTAAGGGTAATAATGCCGTCAGGGGAGCCATTAGCAGTTCAACCTGAACAAATGCCACCAGGAGTTGGCGTTGTTGGAGCCAAGCAGGGGACTTGGACGCGATAAACTGACTTAAGTAAGAGCCAATCCCCATGGCGGCTAAAAAGCCACCCACGGCTACTCCAAAAGACAGCGCTTGATTCCCTACTAAATAGCTAGCCAGGGTTCCCAGTAAAAGTTCAACCGCTAATCCACAGCTAGAGGAAACCGCCGCCGCCGCCAAAAGTAGCCGACGTTGCAGCCGATTTAATGATGAAACCGGGGGTTGAGTGACGGGTTCAACATTGGAGTTGTCTGTTGAGACTCCTTGATCTGCCATGAATTTTTAGTCAGTCATCAGTTATCAATGTGTGTCAAGGACTTGGGAACAGGGGGAAATGGGGGAGCTGGGGGAGATGAGGGAGATGGGGAAAATGAGAGAACTTTCCTTGTCTGTGTAATCAGTGTCAATAAGCTCTCACCTCCCTACCCCTATCTCTCCAATAAATCCGTGAAATCAGTGTTTTGACAAATGACCAATGACGAATCCCTATTTTCCTGCACTTGGACCGCCGCCACGAAATCCGCCATAAGATGACCGATTGGGTAAAAGAATCCATGTTCCGCCGCGATAACCGCCCGATAATCCTGTTCCATGTCGGGGCCAATAGTTATCCTGTTTCTCGGCTCGTAGGACGAGGGCAGAACGCTGAGTATATCCGGCTGTAATTGTCAAGAGGGCGATCGCGATCGCAGCCCCAGCAAAAATCTTAGTTAACATTAGTTAAACTCCTAGAATAAACAGAGTTTTGAGTTCTCACTCAGACAGTGAACGAGTGCTGGATCAGGGGTGTTTATCTTGGGGATGATCCGATAAATCCGATAAAGGAGATGGGCGAATATGAACAACCTCAACGGGAACAAGAGTGTGGTTGCGATCGCGTACTGTCAGCTTGGTCTGATCCACGGGTGCATCTGGCGTCACCTCGACATGAAACCCATAAGAACTGCGAGGGTCTAAGGTGAAAAAACATTGGAGTTGATGCCTCCTGGTATCTTCTGTTCCCAAGATGAAATGCATAGGCATAGCACGGGCATAGACTTGTTCCCCATAAGCATCATTAATCACCAGACGGGCGGTGAGTTGTCGGGGGAAGGTTTCGTCAGCTTTAACATTGATCTTGACCCGCACGAGTTGATCAGCCCCTCCCACCGTAGCGCGTCCACTGGGATCGCTATCCTGAATTGTTTTCGCGATCGCGGTTTTCCCAGAAATGGGTGTGGCAATGACCGCGATAATTCCCAGAATTGCCGAACCGATTAAACCTGACCACAAATAGCGGGTATCTACAACCCCATTTTCCACCGTCACCTTAAATCCCACAGGTTGTTCGAGTTCTTGTCCAGAGGTGTTACCATACTCCAACACGGCAATTGCCACGGTTATTTGCTCATTTTTCTTTGCCTGAACGTCGAGTCCTCCCTGCAAATCGGATTCCGACCAACTCCCTGACTCTCCATCCTCGTACCACGTCCCCGACTCACTCCAGGCTTCCTTCATCGCAGAGGCGATCACTTCTCCATTTTGGTCAAGAATTTGAATTTCGTAGATCACCCAGGTATTTGCTGGCAGCAATGCTCTCACATCAATCCGCAACGCACCAACCAGCCGAGGTTCGAGTTGTATCGACTCGAGTTCAACCGATGCCTCTGGCTCAACAGATACCCTCTCCGATACCAGCTTTTTATAGAAAAACTGAGACCCCATCAATGCCAGTAGCACCAACCCTGATGCTCCCAAAGCAATATAAGACCAGGGATCGATAAAACGACTAGTTCGCTGAGTTTTGGTAGTAACTGGCATTGGCTTGAAGTTCAATTCAAATCGTCTAGAGAACTGAAACACGTCGTCTCAGTCTATTGCTGCTTCTGTTTAATCGGAGAAACTAGCGTAAGTACCTGGATATAAAGTTCGTTGGGCTGAGTTAAGAATTGTAAAAAACCTCAAGTCCTTATTCCTGTTCCCTGCCCGTGAGTTCCCTAATCTTAACCGTAAACTTTAATGAAAGTCCGACTACTTAGTACAATTCTATCGTTAGGAATGATTACCGAATCCGAATCCGGATTCCCGAAGAGCGATCAATCACCTCTGAGCGTTGGATGCGGACTCTACCGGATCGCGATCGGCGTCTGGTAGACCGGGGTGTATCAATAATCACAGGGTCAACCAGGACAGAATCGGAAATCGTGGAATCGATAATCGTGGGGTTAATTAGCGTAGAATCACGAATGGTTCCCCGAATCGGTTTTTTATATCGACGATAGTCGCGATCGCGATAATTGCGATAGGATGAACCTCCAGAGGAAAAAGTACAAGGTCGTCCGGTGACTGGATTAACTGGCACTGGCGCTGGAATTGGGCTACCGTAAATCACCGAAGAACAGCGCGATGACTGAATCGGTCTAGCCTCTACAGCGCTATCCCCCACTATCATCCAAGCGACTCCCACGGTTAAAGGCGTGAGCATAATGTTCAGCCAACGGTGTTGCAGGAGAGAAAATTTCAGCATTATTTCACCTCAAAATAGGTTATATAGCGAGTCAGCGATTTAGTGAAGCGCAAAATTTATCCTGTATCCGGCAATCCTATTCCCTTATCAGTGTACCTATATTACTGAATACGGCTGTCAGTCTAACCTTACGTGAATATCAGGTTGACCCGTTAGTTCCTTAGCACTTTAATTCTTTCAGGTTTTCGTGTAATTTCAAGATACAACCCAACAGCTAGATACAACTTCACCCAATGGCACGAATAAGTGTCTCGATCATGTCAAGTTTTTGACCAATGACCAATGACCAATGACAAAGAACAGTTCCGCATCGAATACCAAACCGGACAAGCTACCTTTGAGCGAGGGGACTATCGCACGGCGGTGAAGCATCTCGAAAAAGCCTGCACCTTGATCAACCGCAATTCTCGCGTCGGCGGAGAGGCGCAAATGTGGCTAGTTACAGCTTATGAAGCCGCCGGACAGCAAACTGAAGCGATCGCCCTCGGTCAGCAATTAACCAAGCATCCTGACCTGGAGATTCGCAAACAGTCTACAGGCTTACTCTACATCCTCCAAGCCCCCCAACTCAAGCGACCCGAAGAATGGATGACCAAGATTCCTGATTTAGGTGCTATTTCTGAAAGTGATCCTAGAGATCGCCGAGGTAGTGGGGTGACTAGAAGCAATCCCAGTTTGAAAAAGTCAGTTGAACCGGAGGCGATCGATCTGAGTACGGTTAATACCAAAGATAATCAGTTTATCTGGGTGGCTCTGGTTGTTATTGCTGCATTAGTGGGTGGACTCTTATGGTGGGGAATTTAACCCTAAAACTGTTCCCTGTTCCCAGACGTGCCATGGCACGTCTCTACATTGCTTCCCCTGCTTCCCCTGCTCCCTACCCTCCCACAAGACTTATTCAGCAGACCCTACTTATTTACCATGGACTACCAATCATCGTAAACGCTGACCAAAAGTAGGGATGAGACAACTCTTTATCCCCTATCTGTGCCAATTCTGGGGGTAAGGTAATACTCTCCCCACTCCCCAATAATTTCCCCTCTTCTAACCGCACCTCTCCCCGAATCATTTCTAGTTGCGCTTGTCACAGTGCTTCTGATTTAATCGGTGCTGTCTCTAACTGACGATAAAATTCGGTCATTAATCCCAATGTCGCTTCATCGCTGACATACCAGAGACTCCCCAGTGCCGATTTTACCCCCGCTTGTACCGCTAATCCCGCAAAGCCTAATTCCGCTTCTTCATCCCCCACGGCGGTGCGACAAGCACTTAGAACTAATAATTCTACTGTGGGTTCATACAACTTTAACTCACGCAGTTGATCAAGGCGTAGTTTGGTATCCCATAACTGAATATAAGAGTTTTCCGGGCGTCCCGATTTAAATTCACCATGAGTGGCTAAGTGGACAATCCCAAAGGGTTGTAGTTGACGCTCTTGTTTTAGGTTTTCCAGGGTAAACTCTTGGTTGAGGAAGGATTCTCCTTGCCATAGTTCTTGGGTAATCGCGGCTAATTCTACCGGGACAGCTTTTAAGGGGTTAGCGTCGGTAAATTCAGAGGCTCCCATTGCCAAAACTTGGAAGTCATTAATATCGCGATAGCGGGTATCGGTTAAGCTGATGCTGGGCATTAAACCCGCACTGTATTTTTCAATCAGGAATTGTTCCCCATCGTGGAGAGCCAGTAAGGGAATGGAACGCAATCCCCCATCCATGATAAAGCTGAGATTTTGAATCCCTTGGGTTTGTAATTGGTCTTCAATGGGGGCAATTATCCATTGATACAGTTGTTGGGCTGGGGCTAAATAACGGTTGGTACTGCGGGTAATCGGATTAGTAATCGCACGGCGTAATTTCTGGGCTTCTGCTAGAACAGTAGCGCGAGTTGCACCGGGAATGGGCATAAAAATCGGTTCCCCAGTGGGTGTAACTACAACCAGTTGCAGTTGGTCATTATCTTGGGGTATGGGATTAGTTAAAGAACCGGAGTTTGGCGTAATTTGGGTGGGGTAAAAGACGGTATAAACCAGAGCAGGTTTTTGACCTGTGGCGGATTCAATATTACTCAAGGTTATCCGAATTTGTCCTAATGTGCTAATGGAAGGATTAAAGAATCCTAGATATTTCTCAAATTCACGGGTAAATAATTCTTCTAAGGGAAAACCACGACTATTGAGTGTAACGGTTAGGGATGAAGGAGGATCAGCTTGGGGTAATAAGTCTTGGAATTGTTGGACAAAGTCGAGAGTGGTAATAATTGAAATAGCGCCTTGGCTGTAGGGACCCGGAAAGGATTGAAAGGGTAAAATTGAGTTATTGGCGCTGGTTGTTAAGGCTCCCGCCGTACCGTTTATCGTAGCATTACCGACATCAAAGGATATTCCTCTGGCTCCACCATCATGGCGAATTGTAATCGTTCCTTCACCAGCGCCACCCGCCGTAGAACCCGCCGTAGAAATGCTGGCAATGATATTATTTTGGTCGGTAAATGTGCCAGTCGCCTGGAAGAATTGTTCGGTGGTAATATCAACGGTTCCGCCTGTTCCTTCTGTACCCCCTTGGGCGTTAATTAGGGTAACTTGAATTCCATTTTCCGGGTCTAACTTGACAGTTCCGCCATTTCCTGATAAAGAACTGGTATTGATTTCTTGGGTAATAATGCGATCGCGTGCTGTAACGGTAACGTCTCCCCCCCCTGTTTCTCCCGTCGCCATCAAGTTACCGCTTTCGACTACACCTGTTTGACTTTCCAGGTTAATATCACCGCCAACACTCGTGGTACTTGAAGCGTCGAGGGTTCCCGCCAATAGGTTATTCTCCGCCATCAGGGAAATATTACCGCCTGCGCCAGTGGTAGAAGAGGAATCCAGAGTGGCTGCGATCGCGTCGATAGTATTTCCGGTTATCGTAATCGTACCACCATCCGTATCGATGGGAGATTGGAGTGCGATCGCGCCTCTTCCCGTTACGCTCAAATCGCCGCCTGTAGTGGAGATGGCGTTATTTAAGCTGAAACCATCAGCGAAGGTAAGAGAAAGACTTCCCCCCTCGGTGTTGAGACTCTCATCTGAAGAGAAAACAAGATTACTCAGAGGATTAATATTTCCCGCGACAATATCCGCACCGCCGATAGAAAGGGTTTCGGGGAGGGTAATTTCTCCCGGAGTATTCAGGGTTAGACTATCGCCACCCTTGTCAGTCGAACCGAATCGTATCGCCTCACTAATCGTGATCTGATTCCCAGCCGAGAGGTCAATTTTACCGCCACTCCCATTCGTGGAACTCGAATCAATTTCACTGGTGTTAATCTCGTCAGCCGCGTCAAGAAGTATCGCGCCACTCGCGCCATTTTCTGAGGATGAGTTAATGGTTCCAGCGCTAGTATCAATACTTCCATCGCGGCTAGTTAAATTAATCTCACCACCTGCCAATATACCGGAAGAATTAATATTCCCCATCAGGATATCGCCATCAACATTGAGGGTAATAGAACCTCCTGTACCATTGCCGGGAGTACACTGATCATTTGGGCTAGAACAGGAAAGTATTCCACCTATAGTATTGTTAAAGGGATCTTTTTGACTATTATCAACTGTACCGCCAACTGTGAGATTGATATCACCACCATTGACAAAACCCAATGTGCCTATATCATCAAATGTTAGGTCGCCACCCGCCTGAATCTTGATCGTGCCACCATTTCCAGTATTAGCCGTTGAGCTAGCATCAGTAAACTGAATATTTTCACCCGCTTCCAGACTTATATTGCCGCCATTTCCATTGCTAGATTCTGAACCAACGTCAAACTCAATCTCGATACTTCCCTCTGTGCTAGTCAAGTTAATATCTCCACCGCCTAATTGACCCGATGCATCAGCAAAACCGATGATGATATTATCAGTAGCGTTAACGGTAATAGTACCTCCCGTGCCATTCCCTTGCTCACATTGATCATTTATGCTGGAGCAAGACAGTATTCCACCTATAGTGTTGTCAGCAGGATCAGTACCCGAGGCGTCAAATGTACCGCCAATAGTAAGATTGACATCCCCACCATCTAAAGCGCCAAATGAATGTATGTCATCGGATTTGAGATTTCCACCAGCCTGAATAGTGATATTGCCACCATTCCCACCGTTGGAATTGGCTAAGATATCAATTACTTCAATATTTCTATCTGCTTCCAGAGTAATATCACCACCGTTACCATTGGTAGCGCTGGAGTTAGCGGAATTCACATTAGCAGCAATATTAATAGAGCCAGTTTCACTGATTATAGTAATCGAACCACCGTCAACTCCAGTATTGGCGTTTGCTCCAAGTCTTGTCGCAATATCTCGAAGAGAAATGTTACCTTTGGCACTGATAGTAACATTTCCAGGATTATTAGTACCATTAGTAGCATTGATCAAGGCTTCACCAGCATTAATTGATCCCTCCTCACTGATAAATGTAACGTTACCACTATTGCCCCTAGATTCTACTCCTGGTATTCCTCCAGAAAAAGTCTCTACGCAAAATGCTGTGTTTGTACAATTAATTGAAATATCGCCTGTAGCCGTGAAAGTAATATCACTACCATTTTGGGGAGACCAAGACCTGAGAACGTCTCCTGTTAAAGTAATGCTACCACCTGCGGTTAGGCTAATTTCACCACCATCACCATTCATGTTGCCTGCTATAGTAGAAATCCCACCTGTGGAAATGTTACCTCCAGCCTCTAAATTTACGAAACCCCCATCACCAACCAAGTTGTCTGTTGTCAGCCTTCCTGTCTGAATGTTGCCTGTAGCATTTAAAATGACTGTAACACCATTCCTATCTTGCTCTGAATTATTAACATCACCTATCTGAATGCTTCCTGGAGTTAGGAATGATGGATTTCCAGGTGGGTCAAAAGTTGTTCCTTCTGCTGATGTTGGTACATTGGGAGCATAAAGTAAGGTATCTAATCCAGCCCTTAAAATAAGCGCTGGACTATTTCGTAAAATTTCAACATCTGGATCATTAGGATTTGGAGCTAACCCTATATCTGGATTATTGATTATTATCTCACCCCCAATGATACTTCCTGTTGCTTCTATCTTGAGAGAAGCTCCGGTGTAATCCCTGAATTCCACATCTCCATTAGCACTAATAATTGGGTCATTGATACTTCTAAACGTTCCAGCTTCTCCAGCTAAATTAAGTATTGAAAAGCCACCCCCACTAGCAAAGTGAGCATCCCCCGAAATAATTCCATCACTGACTAAACTCAGATTTCCCCCACTCACAAACGGGGTTTCTGGATGATTCAGCGCCAGAATATCAATTCCATTATTCCCCTGAATATAAAGATTCCCCCCGGCTTGGGCTAAAAAAGGACTGGTTTGGTTATCCCTTACCAATACCGTATCCTTCGCCAACAGATTTAAATCCCCGGTTGTTACCAAAGAAGGTGCAACGCCTTCCCCAACCGGAACTAAGGTTATATCCCCTTCAGCCGATAACGTTGCTGTGTATCCTGTTACCTGATTAACAACAATATCTCCAGCTTCAGCTTCCACATCCGCCGCCGCGATTCCCGTCGCTTCAACCACACCGCCATTCGTCAACAATTCCGGTAACATTAACGGTTCAATCGCCAACAAATTCCCCTGATTATCCGTCGGTAATTCAACCTCCAAACTCAGAAGCTGTCCCTCTTGAGTCAACCGTACCCGACTCGTTCCCGGTACTGTCATCACTGAAATATTACCGTCTGGTGCTGTCAAACTCCCCGTACTCAGCACCCCGCCACCAATCAGCGAAAGATTCTGTCCTTCTGATACCTCTAAATCACCCGCATTAATAATCGCTCCGGGCTGCACTGTCTCAAACTTAAATCCATTCGGATTCCCAACTAAATTGCTGTAACTTAGGGTGCGCTTTTTCACCGTAGGTTGGGTTGAGCGTAAGCGAAACCCAACAGTCTAACCCGTTAGTGGTCTTACTTTTAAAACCTCTCTCCCACGCCAGCCCTCACTCCCAGCCCCTCTCCCAAGCTTGGGAGAGGGGAGCAAGAGGCTGACAGGTGTAGGTTTTTTATTTAAGGGTGGAGACTAGACTTGGGGACAAGGAAGGAAAGAAGACAAGGAGGAAAAACCGTACAGAATTCGGTTCGGTCAAACACACTATAAAAAGCCGAAACGTCCTATTTTTCGTTAAAACTCTTCCTTGTCTACGGTCGCTGAGCGAAGTCGAAGTGATGGTCTACTTGTCCTCCTTGTCTTACCTGAACCCCAACCTTAAAAAACCTACCCTTGTGAGGGAGCAAGAGGGGAGCAAGAGAGTCCGGTTCCCCTTCTCCCCAGGGTGGGAGAAGGGGTTAGGGGATGAGGGGGAAATGTTGAGAAGTAGATAGACACGGTTTAAAACCTTGCCAGCATTGGTTTTCTCGCCTGTAGTTGACACGGATGAAACCTTGCATCCCAAAACTTGAACATCTGTTGTGTTCATTTGTCTATTGGACAAACCTCAAAAGCTAACTCATGGCGATAAAAACACACATTAAATTCCGCCAAAAAGTTTGTATGTCCCAGGATTACAGGCGCATCTCTTGATTGAGTCCAAGCAAATGCCAATAAGACAGGCGAAAACGGCACAACGATACCCGATACCACCAAACCTCGTGCTTCGTGATCAGCTAAATTTCCACTTAACTGAATCGGAACAGTTTGCTCTTCCCAGACTGCCCCTAACTGTACACCAATTTCGTAAGGTAGAACATTGACACTTGCACCCGTATCTACAAGTGCCATTACCTCGACAGTACAGCTTCCATTGACAAGAGTGATCGGCAAATATGGCATGACACTCGAAAGTCCAAGGCTATTCATTCGCTCAATGAACGGGAATCGTTGACCATTAAGCATTAGTTTCTCTCCGCGCCGCCACCAAAAGATCCGACAAGGCTTGAACACTTGCTTGATCTGCTTGAGGAGACCAGACAACGGCTTCTGTTGATGCCAATTGATTCAACAGTGCATTAGCTGAATCACTATTGCCCGCAGGTTCTAGGCTGCATCCTTCCTCTTTAGCAACGGCAAGAAGCAGAAAATGGATAAGTCGAAGTTTATCTTGATGAGAGAGTTGACTAACAGTAGGTAAAAGTTCGCTGAGAGACATATTGTTTGTTTGAGAGGTTCAATACAGTTCTAGTCTAGTTGAAAGTAACCAAAGAGCGATATTGACATATCTTAGATTCAATGGTGGTGAAATAAGCATTTTGGGATCACCGAAATCTTTGATATACCGTAGGGTGGGCATTGCCCACCCATCTTAAGCTGGGTTCGTAGTAGGCACTTTAGTGCCAGAAGTGAAGACAGCACTTACTACAAACTCTAAAGTCAGTGCCATTTGTCTTTAGCTGTCATACATTTAAATCGGCTGGCGATACTCCCCCTTCGTGACAGCGATGATACCGGGGAGGTATTCATCCATCATGTTCACATTGGTGTAAACAAACTGTTTAATTGTCTCTGAATCAAGAGAGTCGTAAATCCTGCTATTGTTAAGCCACTGAAAGTTCATAGTGCAGTATTAAAACCTCGTCTCGTTTCAATGTAGCCATTGCATATTCCCGCCCCTGTAAATCAGCAAACTCAACTAAATAGTGAGGTTCTTCCTGCTGATCATAAATATTGACAACCGTACCCACCTGTCCGACTGGTAAGTTTTCAAGCATTACATAGTCAGATTCAACTAAATGCAACCGCTTCAAGGGAATCGGTTTTAACGTTGCAATTGTATCCAGCAAATTCAGATTTTCCATATCACTTGATAAATGCAGATATTAAACGCGGCTGTTGGTTTTTATACCAAGTTGCAGTCTAAGGTAGAATCTGTCATGCTGAGCAGAACGCAGTGAAACGGAGTGACGCGAAGCATCTGTCCAGATTCTTCGCTTCGCTCAGAATGACATGATAGAACGCAACTTGGTATTAGCTGTGATTTCCCAAAGGGTTTGGAGTGTTACCTGATCTCGTCAACTAGGGTAAATCGTGAATCGCATCGGCTGGCGACACTCCCCCCTTCGTCACCGCTATGATACCAGGGAGGTATTCATCCATCATGTTCACATTAGTGTAAACCAACTGTTTAATGGTGTCTGAATCAAGCGAGTGATTTTTGACAGCCGTGCTAGTCTTGTAACGAATCTCCCCATCATCGAAATTTAACTCAAAATTGCCGATAATCATGCCATAATTGGCTCTCGATAGAAACTCTCCTACAGCTCGACGCTTAGATTTGGGAATTTTAATCGGGCATAAGGAGTAGAAGATAAACTGCTGCTGTGTTTCTAGCGCTTGGGCATAACAGTCGTATTGGTCATTTTTGCCCTTGAACGCTAGGCGTAAAGCTGATTGTTTTTCAAGCTGGGCATAGTGCCAATTGTCTTCTGTGAAGAAATTGACGATGGCGGTAAAAATGGGTTGTGTTGAGGGAATGTCTTCAGGTGTCACATTGGGAGTTTTCCTGTAATTGCATCGCCAAAAGACTAATCCAAGGGTTTATGGATTGCCAATTTAGTTGATTTTACAAGTAACCCTTAAGGATTGTCCTTGTTTTCTTTAAAGTTAACAATTTCTTCCGGGGCGGAGTGAATTATTTTTATCACCTCCAAAGCGACATCAACCATTTCTTTAGCACGGGGATCTGGCATTAATTTTAACTCAATTAACTCATTGAGTAGTTTAGCGGCTTGAATACCAGATTTTAACAAGGCTTCTTGGTATTCTTGTTGTAAACTTGAAGATGAAGGTGGGGTTAAATTTTCCATGTTTTATCCAAATTTATTTATGTATTAAACTTTTTCAAATAGCAATTCCAATAATAATTAATTATTATTGGAATCATGCCATAGATGAACAACTCGTCTATATCCAAAAACCATTTTCTCAACAATTGAGGTAATATGATCTTCTTCAAGAATATCTATATCATCAGTTTCTGTTAAAATAGAAAATATACTTTTTTTCTCGCTATCAAAAAACTTGACAGCTACTAAAAGTAATTGACTTGAACCTGCCCATATTTCTGTAATACCATGTATAGTGAATGGAGTTTTAATATCTTCGGCAATATTAGATATTCTAAGAGATTCACCATCTTCAAGAGGAAAGCTGGCAATATATCCTTCATTTTGAGTAATTTCTTTAAGTAAAATATTTTCCTGGTTAACTAAGGCTTGAAAAGTTTGACCAGTAGATAATGTAAATACAAAAGTATCTGTTAATTCATCAATAGAATTATCGATATTTACTAGACATACTCTGGATAACTTAACAACTTTTTTTCCTATTAATGTGCCAAAAATATTAGCTTCATTCATGTTTATTTCCAGACTTCTAAAGGTTTGCCTTTTGTGGCATCTAAAAATGTTACAAACTCACCATTAGATTGGCGAATGACAATAGCATCACCTTTTCTACTCCAAAGCGCATCTGTATATTTACCCCAAGGAATTTGTCTAGTTTCTCCATTTTTGACTATATCCTCTATCATTCTATAAATCTGTTGTTGTCCTTCTGGAGAAGAAACTTTACCTATTTCTGTACCAGTTAATCTTCGCATTTGTTCTACATGTTTACGGAATTTTGTAAATGCATTTTTTCCATAGGTAGTTTCAAGAGGGATTTTATCACTTTTTAGAGGGATATTATCAGGAACTTTCTCTGAATAATCGTCGTCAACTGGAGTTCGCGAGATCATGTGGATTGAATAATGACCCACAATTGGCTTAGGACGTGCTTCAAAGCGCTTAATCCAAGGATGTTGACGCTTAACACCAGTGTTAAGTAAACGGATTAGGGCAAGGACAGGAGTATCAATAGCATCGTTAAATTCTGTGATAGATTTAGCTTTTCCAAGGGCAATGGGGAAATCAGCCAGTTCTGTAGCATCATCAGCTCCCTTGAGTCCAGTTTCGCCAATCTCTCGTTTTGACTTATTCCCAAGCCAGTCATCTAACTTGCCTTTACCAAAATCTGAGACTTTATCTCCTTGTTTCTTCAACCACTTCAGAGCATTATCACCATGCTTTAAAAATAATTCTACTGCTTCATCACCATACTTGGCAAATACCTGGATAACTTCATCACCATACTTGACAAATAACTCAGCAATCTTACTGCCATACTTCCTAAACAAGTTTATGACATCATCGCCATATTTACGCACCAATCCAATAATGTCATCTACATACTTCAGACCTTTATTGACATACTTACCGCCTTTAGCCGCCGTACCAATATAAGGAATAATAGCAATAGCTGATAATCCAGCATTAACCCAGTCACCTTCTGCGGCATACCAAATCGTATTGAGAATATCAGCCACAGCAGCTACAATATTTCCTACTCCTGGGAAGGCATCTCCAACCATTCCGACAACATCTAAAATACCATGTCCCCAAGCACTAATTGCTGGATAGGTTTCGTTCCACCATTTAACAACCATCTCAGCTTTTTGTTGCAGATACCCGCTAAAGACGGTGCTATATTCTTGGAAAACTTTCCAACAACGAGTTAAACCCGGAAAAGTAGATTCCATCCAACCTTGAAGCCTACCCCATTGTTCCTGTACCCAACCAGCAGCAGGCTGAATAACATTCTCATCAACCTTTCCAGCTACCCAATCAACTTGATTTTTTGACCAATCTGCTACTTGACCTGCTTTTTCCTTAGACCATTCCCATCCAGCTTGAATCCCTTCACCCGCTTGGTTCAGGAGTTTTTCCCCTTCCTGTTTAGGATTCTTGATGAAATCAATCGCGTAAGTTCCGGCGGTATCTACAACATCAACGGCTTTATGTCCATAGTTGTCTACGAATTCAGACGCTTTGTTTCCATTGTCTTCAATAAAGATAGACGCATCGCTACTCTTGTCATCTATAAACGTTGCTGCACTATTCCCTTTCTCCTCAACCAAGTTAGACGCACCGCTACTCTTGTCATCTATAAACGTTGCTGTATTATTACCCGCCGTTTCGACAAGATTAGCCGCCGTAGCGTTTTTATCCTCTAACCAGTTGGAAACATCGCTACTCTTCTCGTCTATAAATGTAGCTGTCTGGTTTCCTTTGTCTTCAATAAAGTTAGAAACATGAGTGCTTCCCTCATTTATCAAATCTGCCGCACTGTTTCCTTTCTCTTCCACAAAAGTGGCAACACTACTACTCTTTTGCTCCAACCATTGTGAGCTATTATCAACTTCACTCCGTAAACCAGAGACGGCGGAATTTTTAGCTCGTTCCAAGCCAGAGATAGTTGAATTAACTTTTCCGGAAAACCATTTTAAAATGGCACTTCCTTTTTCGCGAACACTCGATGCAAATGCCTGACCTTTTTCCTGGACAGAGGATAAGAAAGCACTGCCTTTATCCGTTAACCAATTAACCGCAGGGGTGACATTTTCACCGACCCAGGCTTTAGCGCCATCAACCTTCTCACCAACCCACGCCCTTGCACCTGCTGTCTTCTCGTCAACCCAATTCCAAGCCGTTTCTGCTTTACCACCTATCCATTCACGCGCCGAATTAACCTTATCAGCGACAAACTCTTGAGCTTGACCCGCTTTATCTTGGATAAAGTTCCAGCCTTCCTTGGCTTTACCACTTAAAACCGACCATTTTTCGTTAACCCATTGACCAACTGCACCGACTTGTTCTTGTACCCATTGTGTAGCTGTGCCAATCTTTTGAGTCAGAGGATTCCAAACATCCTCCTGCACCCAATTACTAAATTGATTCCATTTTTCGCTAACCACCTTAATCACAGGGTTAGCCTTGAGCATGAAATTAAGCCATGCTTCCTGTGCTTCTTGCTTCAGACTTTCCCAAGCTTGACCTAATTGTTTAGCTGCATTACTTGGGAAATTGTCAAGATTGTTGACAAACTCTTGGGCTTTACCTTGATAGCGAGCGCATAATTCCCCAGCTTCACCATCTAAAGAGGAGATTGTGTCTTTGGCATCTTTCTCTAATTTTGACCAACCTTGTTCAACTTCACCCGCCGAATCCGTGGCTTGAGTTTGAATCCCTTGTACTTCTTGACTAACTTGATTCTCTAGATTTTCTTGTTCAGCAATTGTTTCATTTTGCAGGCTGGCTTCATCCGTTTGTAATCCTTGGACAGTGCTTTGAGTCTCAGCTTGCAGTTCATCGCCCTTAGTTTTACTCTCAGAGGTTAACTCGTCACCTTTGGTTTTACTCTCAGCGGTTAACTCGTCTCCCTTAGTTTTACCGTCAGAGTTTAGCTCATCGCCCTTAGTTTTGCTCTCAGACGTTACCTCATTCCCCTTAGTTTTACTCTCAGCGTTTAACTCATCCCCCTTAGCTTTACTCTCAGAGTTTAATTCATCCCCCTTGGTTTTACTCTCAGAGTTTAACTCATCTCCCTTGGTTTTACTCTCAGACGTTACCTCATTCGCCTTGGTTTTACCGTCAGAACTTAACTCGTCTCCTTTATTTCTTGCTTCCTTATCAACGTCTGACTTTTTACCCTCAGACTCCGCTTGTAAATCACCCTTCTTACTATTAGCCTCCCCTTCAAGGGAATCTAAAAGCCCTTTTGCCCAATCAAGGGAATCTCCAGCTACATCGCCAATGGCATTACCAACATCTTGAATGACATTTCTTTGAACAACTTGACCGGATTTAACTTGTTGTTCATCAACTGGCTTAACGGATGCATGACGTTCAGCATCTTTTACCGCTACAGCTTCTTCCCCAGGTGGAACCTCTTCCTTAACATTTGGTTCTACCGCTTTTTTCTCGACTTCAGCAGGTTCACTCTCTTTAGCTTTCGGTTCAGGCGTTTCCTTAACCTCTGCGTCAGATGGAGGTTTAGTTTCAGGCGGTGCTTTCTCCTCTGATTGTACTTGGGGTTTTTCCGGTTCCGCTGGTTCTGGAGGTTCAGTCGCAGGCTCAGGCGTTGCGTCTTGTTTCGGTTCAGCCGGAGTAACATCTGCTGCTTTGTCTTCTACTTGAGGCGTTTGTGTAGCACCCTCTTTAATGTCTGGATTTGCGGTAACTTGAGGAGTTTCTGTCGCCGGAGGAGTTTCTTTGGCGGGTTTGTTAATTTGCTCAACTTGCGGTTTAGGTAAAGGTTCAGAGGTGGGACTATCTTTACCCGATTGGGGAGTCGCCGCAAATTTTTGTTTAGCTTGTTGTAGGGCTTGTTGTAAAGCCGCTTGGGGTTCCTGACTCGGATCAATAGTTTGAGCAACATTTTGATCAGTATTATCCATCTGATCCTGCTGCTGTTGCCACATAGCCGTTAAAAATGTCCCCTGATTGGCTTGACTTAAATCAGGGGTTTGGATACCTCCAGCACCCGTATTGGCTGTTTCTGTATTAGCCGGAGTTTCCGCCGCTTTTCGGTGGGGTTGAGTTTTCCCTTCAGTTTCAGTTGCTGCGGATTCGGCTTCCGGTTGAGGCGCAGTACCTTCTGTCTCTGGTTTAGCGTCTTTTGTGGGTGCTGGGGATTCAGTTGAACTATCTTGTGCTTTGGATTTAGCTTCGGGTTTCGGTGCTGGCGCAACTTCAGGTTTATTTGTACCCCCTTGTGCTTCCGGTTGGGTTTCTGTTGTGGGTGCTGGGGTAGCTGGGGATTCAGTTGAACTATCTTGTGCTTTGGATTTGGCTTCAGGTTTGGGTGCTGGCGCAACTTCCGGTTGAGTTTCAGTACCTTGTGCTTGCGGTTTCGCGTCTTTTGCGAGTGCAGGTTGAGCAGGTGGCTCGATTTTTGCTTGGGGTTGATTTGACGATTGGGGTTGAGCCGGAGCAGGTTTTTGTACTTCTTGAGTCTCTGTCTCTGTGACTAACGGCTTCTTGGCTTCTGCAACATCTGGTGAAGTTTCCGTTGGCTGAGATTCTGCGCCTGTCGCTGTTTGAGAATTAGGCGGTGGAACTTCTTTAGCTGGAAGTGGTGGTGCTTTCTTGTCTACGGATATTTTATACGGATTTTTGTTAGATGTAGTTAGAAACTCCTGCTGCTCAATTGTCTTAGCTTGTAGCGTAGGAGTGAGATTATCTCCCCGTAACGATAATGGGTTTTTATTCAAACCCTTTGCACCCGCTATATCAGCTTTCGCCTGGATGGTTCCTGTGTGCTTTTCCTCTTCTTCTTTCTCCTTCTGTTCCTGCTCACAGGCGGAACATGAGCGCTGAACGGTTTCTGACTGATTCGATGGTTGAACGTTAAACCGATTCAACCCATTAAAGACAGAATGAGTTCTCTGTTCTATTTTGGGGTGATACTGTTCTAACCCATTCTGAAGTACATTCCTCTGCACTGGAGGAGACTCTTTCCCCTTGGTGTTGACAGGAATATTCAGCAAATTAGAACTCAAACGAGATACTCTTTCTTTTTGAGCTTGTAAATTCGGTTTTTGGGATGGCTGTTTTCCACTGTCTGCTGCTGATGGTTCAGAAGGCGTGACAGCAACTCCGTCTACTTCTTCTTTCTCAGGGGATTCGGGATTCTGTGATACATTTTCTTCTGGAACTTCCTCTCGCTGAATCCTCTCCTCTCCCTGCTCTGAAGTTGTCTCAGCCTCTGGCATTGACGGTGGTTCT
>NZ_JAVJQP010000124.1:0-47114 GCF_040218875.1 Coleofasciculus sp. D1-CHI-01 | reverse complement strand
AGATGCTCAATGTAGCGAGCAAGATGCTCAATGTAGCGAGCAAGATGCTCAATGTAGCGAGCAAGATGCTCAATGTAGCGAGCAAGATGCTCAATGTAGCGAGCAAGATGCTCAATGTAGCGAGCAAGATGCTCGCACTACAAGGGTGGGAGCCATTATTGGCATTAAGGTTGAAATGCCGAACAGCTTACTGGCGATGTGCCAAGCCAACTACGCCCTTTGTCCTTTGTTCGTAATCACTTCTCTTCCCTTCTACTCTCTGCTTTCTACCTGTTGCTATACGTCCGAGTAATTGCGGAATCGGCAAATTATAAGCCCTATTTTTTTGTGTAATTTCCCGGAGGAAAAACAAGCCAAATATCTCTAGGATTGATCCAGAGTCAAGGTGATGGTTTATGCGGGTTCATCAACATTCTATTTTATTGGCAGAAGTGAAGCAACTGGTTGAGCAACTTCCGCTGGAAGACAAGGCTAAATTAGTTGAAAATTTGTTAACTGGAACTGACTCACCAGCGATTTTTGGGTGCTTAGATTTATCGAATTTGTTTTTTGCGATCGCGAGTTGGATTGCTACACGAGAGATATAAGCCAAAACCGATGAGTAAGACCCCTTTTTCAGACCCCTTTTTTGCCCAAATTCCTGCGGAAACACTCAAGACATTTACGCCAGAACAGTTAGAGGCGATTAAATATGCCTTTAGTCCCCGCCCTTGGAAAACGCATCCGGTTGATATCCGCTTAACCTTACCGATTCCTGGATGCCGCTTTTATCTCGTTTTGTTAGGCGGACGGGAATCGCGTTCTCCTCAACGGCGGCGTGCTGAACGTTCTCAATTTCCGCTATGGACGCCTGCCAATATTATATTGATTACGGCTTTTTTTTCGTTATTGCTAACCTCCAGCTATGCCTCAGTTTCAGTCGTCTTCGCTTCCTTCAAATCCTTCAATCTTCCTACTACCGCCTATCCCACCAGTCTGCCCTGGATTACTAACTCAGAACAGTGCCAGAAAACGAATAGAACCTGGTCAGAGGGGCAATGTTGGGACAGTGAACACAATCCTTTATTTTAATCCAAATTTGGCGTTCAATAATTGAAGTTTATTTGCTCAAATAAATTTTTGATAAAAACTAAATTAGGAAAAACTAGCCGTTTATGAAGCCGTCAAAACCCGATCCATTCATTGAACAATTTTTCGCTCGAATTCCCCCGAAAACGGCGGCAACGTTTAATCCTACTCAACTGGAAATACTCAAACAAACCTTCGGGAGTCGTGCATCGAAAAAACATACTGTTGATTTGCGGTTATCGATGCCATTTATCCAAGGAAGCTTTTACTGGGTGCTATTGATGGGGAGGGAAAAACGTGGTCGCGATCGCCTTCAGCAAGAGCGTCGTAAACATCCCCTCTGGACTGTTGCCAATGGTTTAGTAATTTCCGGATTTTTATTGATGATTGCCACAGCTTTACTCGGTACAGTTTTCATTCTGGAAGAGCCGGCAGATATTCAGATTAACTCAGAGGTTAACAACGTTGTCAAAGAATAAATCCACGTAGGGGCGCACTGACGTGCGCCCTCTTCCTGACATGCGATCCGTTCGTCAATAAACTATGATGTAGAAGATTTTCAGTCAGACATCTCTGGGGATGACGGTTTGATGATTGGACAAACACTAGCTGGACGGTATCACATTATTGACCTTATGGGCGGCGGAATGTTTGGTCAGACGTATCTGGCTGAAGATTTACAGCGTCCCAATCATGACCATTGTGTGGTCAAACATTTGCATCCTCAGTCTACTGATCCATTTACGTTACAAGAGGCAAAACGTTTATTTGAAGCTGAAGCCCAAGTGTTGAATCGTTTGGGAAATCATGACCAAATCCCGCGCCTGTTGGCTCATTTTGAGGAAAATCAGGAGTTTTATTTAGTTCAAGATATTATCGCGGGGCAGCCTTTAAGTCAAGAGGTGAAGCCGGGAAAACGGTTGAGTCAAGAACAAGTGATTAAGCTGTTACAGGGAATTCTGGAAATCCTGGAATTTGTCCATGAACAGAATGTGATTCACCGGGATATTAAACCGTCAAATATTATTCGGCGTCAGTCTGATAAAAAGTTGGTTTTGATTGATTTTGGCGCGGTGAAACAAATTACCACTCAGGTTGTCACACCCCAAGGACAATCAAATTTTACCATTGCGGTGGGTACAGAAGGCTATATGCCCAGCGAACAAACCCAAGGGAAACCGAGGTTAGCGAGTGATATTTATGCGGTGGGAATGATTGCGATTCAAGCGTTGACGGGAATCGCGCCGCAAGATTTACCTGAAGATGGGAAGACGGGGGAAATTATCTGGCGGGAACGGTTAAAAATTAATCCGAAGTTGGCAAAGGTGATTGATACCATGGTGCGCTGTCATTTTAGCCGCCGCTATCAGTCAGCGACGGAGGCGTTAAAGGCGGTGAAGCGGTTGCAATCGTCGGGGAAGTTTCGGTGGATTTTAAAGTTACTCAGAATTGATTTGGGGTTAGTGGTGGCGATGGGTTCGTTTTTAGCGGCTGTGGTGGTGATTCCGGAATTTAGGCAATTTTTCCGCATGGATGAACGGTTAGCACAGGTGGCGGATACGTTAGTTTATGAGAATGAAGGGTTAGGAATTCAGATGAATTATCCGAAAACCTGGGAACAAAAAGGAACAGGTGATCCGTTTAGTGGAACGGTGGCTCTATTTGTGCCAAAGGGGAATAATTCGACTGGGTTTAAACCGGAATTGACGATTAGTGTGGAACCGTTGACGGAATCGATGTCTTTAGCGGATTATACTACGGCATCGGTGGCAGAAATTATTGAGTTTCTGCCAGAGGCGAAGATTTTTTCGTCGGAGTCAGCAAGGTTGGCGGGAGATAAGGCTCATCGGGTGATTTATACCGGGAAGGATGAGGAGAATAATGTCCGGTTAAAGTCGATGCAAGTTTGGGTGTTGAAGAAGAATCAGGCTTATATTGTGACGTATACGGCAGCAGAAGATGAATATCAGGATGGGTTGAAACCTGTGGAAGAGGTGATGATGAAATCGTTTAAAGTGCGATGATTTTTATCCGAGGGATAGGGTAATGTCCATTCGTGTAAATTTAAGGTGAAAGCTTACCCATCTTGCTTTTCACCCTCATCCCCTAACCCCTTCTCCCATCAAGGGAGAAGGGGAATTATATCAAATCATACCAAGTTGCAGTCTAAGGTAGAATTTGTCATGCTGAGCGTAACCCTTCACTTCGTTCGAGGGCAGGCTCCGTGTAGTGAAGCATCTGTCCAGATTCTTAGCTTCGCTCAGAATGACATGGTAAGCTGTCACGCATTTAAATTGGGAATGGGTAGCGAGCAAGATGCAAAGCCTGCGGCATGGCTTCGCTTAACGCACTACAAGGATTTCGCAATTCTTGACATTATGGTTTAAATGCCGAACAGCTTAGAATGCAACTCGGTATCAGATATTTCTTGCTCCCCTCTCCCGTGCAACAAAAGCGAAGCAACATCTGGTCTCCCCATGGAACAAAAAGCGAAGCATCCTTTGGTCTCCCCCTTTTGAAGCAGGGGGTTTTCAAAGTCCGGGGGAATCTTTAAAAGAAAAGTGAACTTTTCCCGGTAAAATTAAGAAAAGCTCACTTTTTTAAATTAAAAAAAAACCATGCTTACTCGCCTAATTGAATAATTCAAAAAAGTCAAGGATTTTCGCAACAAGCGAGGCAAACGGCACGAATTATGGGTAGTTTTATCTATTATTTTTTTGGGTCTGATGACGGGACATGTCAATTATAAGCAGATCGCAAGATTTAGCCATGACCAAAAATAAAATCTAATAAAATGGCTAGGAATATGTCCAGAAAAATTACCATCTTATAGTACAATAAGAAGAGTGATGATCGGCGTTGAAACCCTAGAGATAAAAGCCATATTTGAAAATTTCGTCGAGCAATATAGCAATCCTAAATAGTTTGATAATCTAAAGCCCCATAATAAGTCTGTCTTTCTTTTTCATTTTTGAGAGGAACTTCTATTCTTAACATTTGTTCTTCCCCACGCATAACCTAACAAATCACCCCACAGCAGATGACATTCGTCAAGCATAAGCACCGTGCGGCTTCCAGCTTCTATTTCCGGTTTCCATTTTTCTAGCCTTACCTCTATTTCTTTTTTTTTAGCTTTGACTAATTCATCATTTTTAGCCGGATTCTTTTAGGGATGTATTATTACTATTATAAAGGATTCTGAGATTGGGGAGATTTGCCTGTTACTGGCTCATTCTCTCTTGTCTCCGCTAGTTCCTTGACATTCTTTTGACGCTGCTTTTCCAGTCTTCGCCTGTAAAGTTGTTCAAATAATAACGCCTGATCTTCAACAGAAAGGGCTTCAATGGATTCAATTATTGTTGGCAGAGATAGTGAGATGGTCATAAATTATGTTTTAACCCTCATTTTTTGCTCAATTATAACAATCCCCTACCCAGGAAAAACCCAGGTAGGGGCAAAATTAATCAATTCACTTCAATTCTAGCCAACCAACTCAGTCGCCCGCTTCGCCAAATTCTCAGCCGTTAACCCATTAAACGCCATAATTTGACCCGCACTCGATGCGGTTTCCCCGCGCTTCCAGGCAAAAATATCGCGCTTAACGGTACTCCGTAACATCAACGGTTCTAACATGGCACTGGCACCCCCGGTTACACCAATCAACGCATCGCCACCAAAGAACTCCTCAAACCTTTGATCATCTAAAAAGTGGCTATCAGGATCTGTACAAGTTTGCCACGCGACATCATGGGGACGATACAAACGCCGGGGACTAATTACGGAAACAACTCGCACGCCAATCCCTTCATTTTCCAGGTGAACGGCTGCATCTAAGACGGGAATCAGTGGCATATCGCCAATCACGGCAAACACGACTTGCTTACTCCCTTCGGTTTCATGGAGTACCACACCCCCATCTTTTAAGGCTTGACGGGTTTGTTCCAATGTGGTTAAAACAGGCAAAGGAGACTTACTCGCTATAATCGTAATTCCCTTATTCTTCATCGTCAGCGCCCAGTCATAACACACCTGGATACTATTAGCATCACAGGGAAACAAGGGAAACACATTGCCATTCCGCATCATGGCAGCAAAGTAATTTTCAATCTCTGGACGCTGGTGAGTCCAACCATTGCGCCCTTGTTCCAATGCGCCAGCGGTAAATAATGTAATTGTAGCGGGTGTTGGACGGCGCAATTCTGCCATGGCTTGGGTAACAGTTTGCCATATCGGTAATCCATTCACCGCGAAGGATTCATAGGAACACCAAAGGGTACGGGAACCAAACAAGGCTAAACTCGCGGCTAACCCCGCACAAGCATCCTCACTTAAGGGTTCGTAAACCTGACCCTTGGGTCCCTGATAATAGAGGTCATCGACGGTAGGATGGAGAATTTTCAGCGCCACGTTAACATTATTAATCCCAGAGGCGGCATTGCCATCGGCGTTAGAAATGATAAAGTTAGGGTCTTGTTTCCCCACATGGGCAACCAACGCCCCCATCGCCGTCGTCGCCACTTGCTTATCACCCTTAATTTCAAATTCGTTTAAGGGTAATGTGCCTAAATCCGGTAACGATAATTCCTTCTCCGTCACTACCTGATGCGACGCGGGACCCCCAGCCGCCCGTTCACAGTTGGTGCGTACCAGTTGCCAAGCCTCTGGGGGTAAGGCACGCTGTTTCAGGGCTTGGATAATCTCTTCATTGTCTAAGGTATGGTAGGCGTAGAGGTTGTGGGCTTTTGCGCCTCGCGCATGGACACCGGAACCCTTAAGCTGTTTGATAATCAGTACGGTAAGCTTACCGCCTAGGGCAGATTTAGCGGCTTTGTCTGTCGCTTCTAATACAGCTTTGGTAAATTCCAAGCGTTTTTCCCAGGAAAAGGCGGTGCTATCCACATATTCACCGGGTTGGTTGGCGTCGTCAAAGTCTTTGGCATTGACTAGGATAATTTCTTTAAATCCATTGCCTTCCCAATATTCAATCATCTCTTCGTTGGGTTTGGTGGATACCATACTGTGGTGTTCCTGAGAGTATCCATTCCAAACTAAGATGGGTAGGAAGTTGGTGACATCGGGATAGGCGGTGTTGAAGTGACCAAAACTACTCATTATGTAGGGTTCACCAATCCCCCCGTCGCCAATGGTAACTGGGAAGAGGGTATCCCGGTGGAGTAACGCCCCCGCCATGGCGAAATGCTGCCCTTGTCCCAAGGGTCCAGCCGGGTTCAGCAGTCCGGGAATTTGACCGGATAGGTGTCCTAGGAGTCCATGCATTTCCCGGAAGCGTTCCCGCATCTGTTGCACGGTGGTAATCCCCATGTCCTCTAGGGAACGGTCTAAGAACATGGTGCTGTAAAAGCCGGGGGCATGGTGTCCCACTTCGGTAATAATATTTTTGTAGCCCAGCATGATTAATGCGGCGATACCTTCGGCGACGCTGGCAAATCCGCCGGGATGACCGGATGCTTTGGAGGCTGTGACTTGCAGGGTTAGGTAACGCAGGGCATCAGCGGCTAGGAGGGTTTGGAAGATAGCCGCCGGGTCAGATGGAGATGCGATCGCGACTTTGTCCTCAGCAATGGCAGGTTTTCCACCATACGTCTCCAAACCCGGTAAGGCTTGCCCAAAATATTGGATGCCTTCGCAAAAGGCTGGAACGGGTGACGTAGTTTTTGGGGTTGTTGCAGTCATGCTGAGTACCTTAAATAATTGTATCGGTAGATTAACTTTATGAAAATTTTACAACGTTTTGCAACGTGAATGTTGTTAAACTTAATCAATTTTGCGTTATGCAGTGATAATTCTAGGTAATCAGACTGGATTCACGATAACGGCTCAGAAAGGAGTTGAATCTGTTTCACAGAATCAGGGTTATGTCAATAGGCGACAATTCGCTACTCTAAGAAACATGAACTCAAACACCCTTTCATGGGGAACGGATGCAGGCTTACAAAAAAATAGCGATGGTTTCATCCGTGTTTTAACCGGGGAAGCGTCAGTGCCTGTCGGTACGGCTAGGGCTTAAGCAGGGGAAGCAATGTATGTAGAGACGTGCCATGGCGCGTCTGGAAGCAGGGGGAAGGCGCGATCGCTACAATCAGAATAGATCCATAAGCGATTATCTTAAAATCACAAGAGATTACGTACTCCTATGACCGAAACTCAAGATAAACCAATCAATGAATCTACGTCTACCCCAGACGCAGCTCCAACTCAGTCGGGCAATTTTCTGCAAAGTTGGAAATTTAGAGCTGGATTAATCACGACAGCCGTTGTTTCAATTTTTCTGGGTTTCTTCTTGCTGGTTTTCTTCTGGCATCACATTGTTGCAGGGATGGGGATGAATTCTTGGTCTGATCGTGCTGGTGCAGAACCCATTGAGTGCATGATGAAAGATACCAACAATGATGGTTATGTGAGCTGTAGTGCCATGCGGAACGGTGACGTAGTTCCCCTAGAATGTGGTGTTAGTGTCTTTAATATTGGTTGCCGAGTGAATTATGGCGCGGCTGCGGCTCCATCGTTGCGTTCTTCTCCTAGATGATCAATGCAGGGTTAGCCTCCGTGATCGGGTTAACGAAGCCTCACCTTATATAAAATATAAAGGGCGACTAGAAGTCACAGCTACACAAGCAAAGTCCGGAGCCCGGAGTTCAAACTCCGGGCTTATAGCTAAAGTCCATTTTAATGGACTGGATTAAACTGTCCGTCTCACAGTCTATAATCAGAAGTACAGACTGACGTGAGAACCAAAGACATTGACTTCCCCAATTCCCCCTGAATTCCTGAAAACCTTGACCGCCGAACGCGGTGTGTCCTCCACTGAACTGGAGGCGTTATCGTTAGTCCTGACGGGTAAGTCAACTCAGGATGAGATTGCCCAATTTCTGGGGATCACTCCTATCGCCTTGCGGAAGCGGCTGGGTGAAGTTTATCGCAAGTTTGAAATTATAGGAACGGGTCCGGGTAAGTTAGTGGAATTGAAACAGCGTCTCATCTGTGCTTATCAAGCCTATCAAACTCAGTCCGCTCGGCGTCGAGATTGGGGAGAAGCGCCGGATATCTCGGTGATGTATGGGCGTCAAGAGGAACTAGAGAGGCTGAAGCAATGGATTGTCCAGGATAACTCGCGCTTAGTCGCCATCTTGGGAATGGCAGGAATTGGCAAAACTACGTTGGCGGTAAACCTGGCGCAGGATATAGAGGAGGAGTTTGAGTTTATTATCTGGCGATCGCTTAGAAATCCGCTACCCCTGGACAGTCTTTTAGCGGATTGGCTTATCGCTTTGGGAAATCAGGCGGAATCGGATTTACCTACAGACTTAAATGAGAGACTCTCTCTGTTGCGAGATTATTTAAGTCAACACCGTTGTCTATTAATCCTGGATGATGTGGAGACAATTGTGCGAAGTGGTGATAGATTTGGACGCTATAGTCCAGATTATGAGGATTATGGGTTACTCCTGAGGCAAATTGGTGAAACCTCCCATCAAAGTTGTTTATTACTTTGTTCTCAAGAAACCCTGAGAGATATCCGGCGATTAGAAACAACTCGTCCCTCGGTTCATTCCTTACAACTGAACCCCTTACCCGACGACGCCGCCCGCCAAATCTTAGCCGATAACGGATTAACGGGTGAGGAAAAATGGGATAGTTTGATTCGGGATTATCAAGGGAATCCCTTGGCTTTAAAGTTAGTCGCCGCCACGATTCAAGAGTATTTTAATGGCGATGTGGTGGAATTCACTAACTTGCAAACTATTTTAGTCGATGATATCTTTCGCGAAAACCTCGACCGACAGTTTGAGAAGTTATCCAATTTAGAGAAAGAAATTATACAGAGTTTAGCGAGTCAAGACAAGCCTCTGTCTCTGAGAACGTTACAAAAAAATAATTCTATCTCGTTTTCGGAATTATTAGAGGTACTGGACTCCTTACGGGGACGTTCTCTGATTGAGAAGACTGGGGGTGATGGGAAGAAGACTAGCGAACCATTTTTTACCTTACAACCGATTATTAGGAAATATGTTAAAACCTACAAACTGAATGATTTGTAGAGACGTTGCATGCAACGTCTCTACAGGTTGACCCTTCTAAGCTGTCATGCATTTAAATTGGGTATTAGTAGCGAGCAAGATGCTCAATGTAGCGAGCAAGATGCTCGCACTACTACGGCAAGAATTTCGTCATTATTGACATTAAGGTTTAAATGCCGAACAGCTTACCCTCCTACCCTTCTACCCTTAATAATTATGTGATTTACTGTATTAATCCCTACTGCAAACAGCGTCAAAATCCCGATGAATTGGAGTGTTGCCAAACCTGTGGTACTCCACTATTGATTCATGACCGATATCGGTTGATTCAACCCTTACGTCGATTAGATTGGCGGAAATATACCGATATCTTCGAGGTGGATGATCAAGGAACCCGGAAAGTGATGAAGGTTCTCAACAATAATCAGGATAAATTAGTTGAATTGTTTGAACGGGAAGCTTTGACGCTGGAACTTTTAAATCATTCAGGAATTCCCAAAGTTGAAGGTGATGGGTATTTTACGGTTTCTGTTCATAATAACACAGAATTACACTGCTTAGTTTTGGAAAGAATTGAGGGACAGAATTTAGAAGCCTGGGCAAAACAGTATGGGGAAATTTCTCAAGCATTAGCCCTCAATTGGTTGAGACAACTTCTTGAGATTCTTGATTACTTGCATCAAAACCAATTCTTTCATCGGGATATTAAACCCAGTAATATTATCCTGAAGCCGGATGGCAGATTGGTCTTGATTGATTTTGGCAGTGTGCGGGAGATTACCGGGACGTATTTGGCGAAACTTCGGGGAGATATTGAACTAACCAAGATTATATCAGAAGGGTATACACCACCGGAACAAAGGCAGGGCAAATGTTTGCCCCAATCTGACTTTTATGCCTTGGGACGCACGTTGGTTTATTTACTTACTAATAAACCGCCTAGTTGTCTACCTATTAATCATAATACAGGTCAGTTAATTTGGCAAGATAAAGCACCACACATCTCTAAACCTTTAGCCGAGTTTATCGATGATTTGATGGCAGATGCAGTGGTGAATCGTCCCCAAGATGTGAAAGCGATCGCGCAGGGGTTAACCCGCGTCAGTCTGTGGTTGCGGGGGTTGGCGTGCTGGGTGCGATCGCCTCAAGGAATTGCCACTATTATTACTCTAGGAATTATAGGAATTGGCGGATATCATATCTCACAACCTTGGCGATTTCAGTATTATTGGAAACAGGGACGAGAAGCTCTCATGGAATTTCGCTTAGAGCAAGCTAGAATCAATTTAGAGCGAGCGGTTAAAATTAATCCCAATAGTGCCATAGCCCGCAGTGATTTGGGTCTGGTTTGTAAGTATCAAGAAGACATTAAATGCGCTAAAGAACAATTTGTTCAAGCTTTAAATCTAAAGTCAGACGCTGAAACAAGGGCAACGATTCACTACAATTTGGGAATACTTTATGAGGATAGCGAAAACTTTGAACAGGCGCTGGCTGAATATAAACGTGCCATGCAAGATAACGGTTATGTCGGTATTGATGCAACGAATAATTTTGCCCGTCTGCAAATTTGGCAAAAGCGTAATTACGACATAGCGATTAACCTGCTACTCAAGGCTTTACAGCGAACAGAAAATATTGACTTAGATGAGACAGAAAAAAACAGTCTCCAATCCGTACTCTACAAAAATCTCGGTTGGGCGCGTCTGGAACAAAATCGCTACCAAGACGCCGAAAATTATTTACAAAAAGCCATTAATTTAGATGATAAACAAGCAGCGCCACACTGTCTTCTCGCCAAAATTTGGCAAAACCAGGGGGATAATAAAAAAGCGTTGATATCCTGGAAAAATTGTCGCAATGCTGAGTCTGGAGGATTACCCGAAGTACAGGTATGGCAAACGGATGCATTAGACTATTTAAATGCACAGTAATTCTCTCAAGAACAACGGAACGGTGCGTTACGCTGCGCTAACGCACCCTACGATTTTGTTGGTTTTCATGGTATGTGGCGCAACGTGAGTGTGAGTTTTGTAGGGGCGGGTTTCACTACTATCTTTTCGGTTGCACCCATAAGTAACTAAACCCGCCCCGACTCAGGTTTCTAGACTTCTCGCGAAAAGTCAGTATGATTTTGTTCAGACAAGCAACAATTTTGTTCAGACAAGCAATATTGCTAGAAATGTCATCGTTAATGTCTATACAATGATATTAATGTCTTGTGCTGCTACCGTGCTTTTGTGTTAATATGAAGCCTAAGGTATTATTTCCCTTACTCGTTGCATTTAGCTTAACAACGGGAATCGAGAGTATTGTCTGGCAACGTGCGATCGCGGATACCCAAAACCCCAAGCCAATCTGCCCAGAAAATAGTCCTTGTCGTTTCCCTCGTCGCAGTGGTTTGACGGATATTCGGGTTATCACTCCTCCCAGAGGTTCGCTGCTGAATCCGCAACCTACCCTATCTTGGACACCGCTAGCCGATACTCAAGAGTATACCGTGCGTTTGTTGCGATCGGGGGAAACTATTTGGGAATTACCGAATGTGCGAGACACCGAAATTCCCTATCCAGCCAATCAATCTCCATTAACCCCTGGGATTAATTATGAATTGATGGTTGAGGCGGATGGAAAGGCGGGGAAATCGATGTTTAGACTGATGACACCCAGCCAAGCTGAATCTGTGATGGCTGAGGTGCAAGAGATTCGCCAGAAGAATCTGAGTGTAGATGAAATGGCGTTACAACTTGCCGAAGTTTACCAAGACTATGACTTGATGACAGCCGCGATTCAAACGCTAACAGACGCGATTGATCAGAATAGCCAGAGTCTAGAGGTTTATCAGAGTCTGGGTAATTTATATAATCGATTGGAGCTACCGAGAGTAGCAGAATTAGTTTATCAAGAATCCCTAGATTTGGCAAGCAGTCGTCAAGATATTGCCGGACTTGCCCAGGCGCAAATTGGATTGGCGAAATCCTTTGTGGCGCAGGAAAAATTACCGCAAGCTGTTGAGGCGTTAACGGCAGCATACAGCCATTATCAGCAGTTAAATAATGCTGAATTGACTCCGCAAGTTGCCCAGTTTTTAGGCGAAGTTTATGAAATGGATAATAATTATGAAGAGGCTCGGCGTTGGTATCAAGACGCTAAGGCGGGATATGAGGCAATTGGTGCTGAACAGCGGATTGAGTACATCGAAAAAGTGATGCGGCGATTAAATTAATTTGTCATTTGTCATTGACTCAAATTCTTTAGACGTAGGGTGCGTTAGCGCAGCGTAACGCATCACCTATTAATTTTCGGTTGTTTTTTCGGGTTCAGGTGGGTTGAATTTAGAAGGGTGATATTATGTCTGTTATGTTTTTTCAACGCAGAGGGGCGCAGAGGTTAGCGCAGAGGTACGCAGAGGGGTTGAAGGATTTGGGGTGAAATTTTGTAGGATTCGGACATAAGTGGAAGCGATATTGGTTTTTGCAGATAATCGGGATGGCTAGTTGGAGTTAGTCAACCCAACCTACAACTATTGGTGCGTTACGCTTTGCTAACGCACCCTACAAGCGATGGGGAGTTATTTGATTGTCGGTTGGGTTTACGTCGGAAATATAGCTAGGGCTAAAGCCCTTACTACGAACGATTAAAACCAGTTTCCAGCTAGGATGAATGCTGCCCAATAATAAGGATGTTGATGGGATGAATTATCGGGATTATTTATAAATTTTCGTTGCACGTTGGCTAGGGCTTCGGCTTTGGGAATGCCTTGATTTAATTGCTGGTAAAAGTCGTCCATTAATTGGGCGGTAGAATTATCACTAACGCGCCATAAACTGGCGACGGTACTACTGGCATTTGTTCTTAAAGCGACTCCGGCTAATCCTAGGGCGGCGCGTTTATCACCTGAGGCGGTTTGACAGGCGCTAAGGACTAATAATTGAATGGGTTCGCTGCGGTTTTGTTCTCTCTGTTGCAACAGTTGACCAAATTTTTCGACGGGGATTTTCTTGTCCCAAGCGTAGATGACGGTTTTGGTTACATCTGAACTAAATTCGCCGTGGGTGGCTAGATGAATTACGGAAAATGGATGGTCAATCAGTTGGTTTCGGAAGTTGGTTTGGGTAAATTGTTGGTTTTCTAGAAGTTGGCTGGGAACGGTATTGTGAATCTGTTGCAGTTCTTCCCAGACACTGGATAAGGCGGGTAGTTTTGGTGGGTAACTCTCGGCTTTTTTATGAATTCCGGCTAGTAGCCCTTGCCAATGGGTTGGGGATAAGGGGTTGAGGTTGGGTAATTGTGACCCGAGGCTAACGGTAATATTATAGGTTTCGACTAAGTAATGCTGACCATCGTGGAGAATGGAAATGGGGAGATTTTGTAGGGTACTATCCAGAACAAAGACTAGGGTTCCGGTTTGGGGTAAGTCTGCTTGCGCTGATTGGAGTAACCAGTTATAGAGTTTTTGGGCAGAGGGTAAAATGAGGGTGTTGACTGGATTTTTTGGGTCATCTAATTGGTGGCGTAAGTCGTAGAGGGTTTGGCTAAAGTCTTTAGCAGAAACTTGGGTGGTATACCGATAAACGTTTTCTGGAGATGATTCAGATTGGGGCAATTTTACCAGAACTTCGAGGCGGTCTTCGAGTAAAATGGGATAGATAATTGCATCGGGTGGATTTTCATTTTGGTCAATGGAGACTAAGTTGGTAAAACTACAGCGGAGAAAGTCTTCGAGTTCAGCCAGTTGTAGGGCTTCGCTGATGCGTGTGGCTTGACTGAGATGGTCAAGATTGGCGTCGGGTTGGAGTAGGATTTGCAGGAATTCTTGATAAATGGGTCGCACATCGTCTAAAAAGGAAAACTGCACGCCGGGGTTAATGGCTAATAAGTTCCGCCGCACGGAATCCAGTAGGTTAATCGAGGCGTCGTAAGCATGAATGGCGTTTTCTTTTTGCTGTTGTTGCCAATAAATTCGTCCCGATTGCCATAACCATTTATAAGCTAAGTCTTCGGCGTCAAGGGATTGGGCTGAACCGAGGGCTTGATGGGTTAAGTCTTGGGCATCTTTCCATTGTTGATTCTGTTCATAAATGTGACCTAATGTACCTAGGACTTCAGATTCTGCCCGTTGGTTTTTTAGGGTTTTTGCCTGGTTAAATGCGGTTTGGCTATAATTTAGGGCATGACTAAAGTTTGGGTCATATTGGGGTAATTGCAGTAACTCTTGGGCAAAGGTGAGTCGGCTATAAATGGCGATTTTACTGGGCGGTAAGTTGGCAAGGGGACTACTGAGTAATGTCTCGACTTGGGATTGAATTTGGGGGGTGAATTCGGCTGGGTTGGCGGTTGTATCAGTTTTTTCTAGGGTTTGTAACCACTGCTGAAACTCGATTAATAAACGGAGTCGATGTAGTTGGACTTCTAGGGGTAAGGTGGTGGAGTCGGTGTTGATGGCGGCGGCTTGCTGATAGGTGTTTAAGGATTTTATTGCCCATTTTTTGGCAGTTTTGCGATTGGCGATTATATTACTTCTCTCCCATAAGTCTTTGGCTTGGCGGTATAAGGCGTATTCGGTTTTACCTAAACTGAATAATGTAGCACTTTGGTTGGATGGGGAGTCGATTTGTGCGGCTAAGTCTAAGGCTTGTTGTAAAATAAGGTTTGACTCTTGCCAATGTCCAACGAGGCGGAGAACATTTCCTAGGTGGCGTAACCCGACAACGGTAAACGCGGGTTGAGAGTGCTGGGTAAAGGTGTTAATGGCGGCGTCTAATTCGCCTGATTCTGATAAGTTGCAGTGATTGTCTACCTGGAGGGCTTGCAGCGAAATCTGACAAGCGCGACGATAGAATCCCAAGGCTTCCATGGCTTGGGCTTGGTTGAATCGGCTACCTGTCACGCCGATGTCATCATCGAGTTGCTGATAGATTTGCGTGGCTTGCTTCCAGGTGGCTAATGCAGATTCCGCCCGCCCTAAGGCTAATTCTAGACGACCTTGGTGATTCAGGGCTTGAGCATAAAGGCGCGATCGCTCTGTTGATTCTGCTACGGTATCTAATAGAGTCAGACTGGCTGTGATGGCGGCGTCGGCGTCTGTCCATTGGTGTAGTTTCTGATAGGCTAAGGACAAATAACTCAACGCCTGGGCGTGATGCAGGGTATCCCCTTGGGTTTCGTAGCCTTGGGCGGCTTGTCGCCAGAAGTGAATGGCTTGTTGATACTCTTTGGCGGCGTAATAAGTTCTCCCTTGGGTTATAGATTGTGCGGCGGATTGGATAGAAGGGGTAATTGGGTTCAGTTGGGATAAGACAGGGGGGATACCTGTGAATAGGAATAATCCTACAGCATTTCTCAGTCTAGTGAGGTACAGTAGCAACAATGAGTAAACCATCCTTTGATGTCATCTAAAGAAACTTGGCTAAATGCTTTTTCTATCGCTTTGGCTAAGTCCGGATATGTCCTGGCTTCCATAGCTCGCAGTATCGATTTAATTTTTGAGAAGCAATTTTCAATCGGGGAAAAATCTGGAGAATAGGGAGGTAAATAAATCAGTGTTGCTCCTGCCTCCTGAATTAATGATTCAATCCTTTTTCCCAGATGGATAGAGCAGTTGTCAAGAATGACACAGGCTCCAGACCAAAGATACGGCACTAATTTACGAGCGATAAAGGCTTCAAAAGTGAGACCATCAATAGCACCTAGAAGACTTATTTGAGTGACAACACCTTGTAATCCTAAAGCGCTAATGATAGAAACATTTTTCCCCCTTGTCTGAGGTCTCTTACCGTGGGCTCGCTGACCTTTAGGCGAACGAGCCGACAAGCGAGTTAAAGCCAGATTGACCCCTGATTCATCAATAAAGACCAGGTTCTCGGCTATAAAGCCTTGAACCAGTTGCCAAAACTCTACCCGCTTGTTCTGGGTGCGTTCAGTTTCTTTCTCATCGGCGTGGAACGTTTTTTTTTAACAGTGATATTTAATTTTTTGAGCATTCTATCGACGGTCGTGCGACTGAGGTGAACTCCGATTTCTCTTTCCAAGAGGGTTTGGAGTTCCTCCAAGGTGGCATCATTCCGCTGTTGCACCAATCGTCGAAGCACCGCTAGCTGCTCGGTACTCAGTAAAGTTGGTGTTTGTTGGGTTCGCTTTTTAGGAGCAAGGGAACCCGTTTCACGGTACTGCTTCAAGAGTTTTTCGATAAAGCTTTTCGCCACTCCAAACCGCTTGGCTAGACGCCGTTGTGAAATCGGTTCACTTTCATAGATATCGATAATTTTCTTACGGAAGTCTAAAGAATATGGTTTCAAACCGATGAATCCTCGCTTGAGCAAAAGTCCTACCCTAAATGTACCTCATCAGCGTGGGAAATGCTGTAGGTAGGTCTATTTCTACCAAGCTAATTAGTTAGTTCGGTCGCCCCACAACCCCTCAACTACTCGGATGAATAGCTTATTCTAGCGTTTACATTTGAGATGTAAAACTAAGACGTTCGGCTTTTCCGCTCTGGTATGAGCCGTAATTCCTGACAGTTAAGTATTCCCAGTCAGATTATCTAACCTGAAAAACTCCCAGGCATTTTTACGTCTCATTTGAAAACGCTATATTTTATACATTACTTACGGTATTGTCTTTCTAGTTATCATCTATTATTTTTATGATAGGACAGAAACTCATGTCTTTATTTATAGCATCTATAAAATATATTTGACAATATTTAAAATTATTTAAAAAACTTATTAATTGAGAAGTTTGTGGCTTGAAACCCAGTTAGGGCAAGAATTTAGCTCAAAAACGACCACAATCTATTGAAGGTTGCTATCTCGATAAAGTCTATTTGATTCGTACACATACATCCAACCTAAAAAAAACAAATTTATAAGCTGAAAAAGTTAACTGGCAAGCAGTTTAACGCCTAGCCTGCATTAAGACATGCTCTCTATTATTGGTACAAATCATTTAGAAACTTTTTTTGACAAGGTAACAGAACCTACTCCTGTACATTTCGGCGATCTCAAAATTATGACTGGAGCCTGCCATTCAACTTAACGGTGGGCATCGTTATACTCAAGGGAGCGAGATGTCTTAACCGTCAAATTATAAAGGTCAGATATTTTTCAGTCCAAAAAGTCAGAAAGGTCAGATTTTGACTGATAAAAGTTCAGACTTTTCTGACTTGATTTCAGGCTCACTGAATTGGTAAGGTAGCTTCAGACGGTTATCCTGTCTAAGTCGCTGGCTTTTCACGGAATGTCTCAAAACCTGCGAAAGTTGGGGAGGTTTGATTCATATCTGGATGTAACCTGAAAGATAGTCGTAAAATTCACCTTTACCTGGGTCTCAAGCTCCCTCAAAGCTCCTAGAGGATAACCTAGCCTCCCTGTCCAACTAGCACAGCGCAAGAGCCATGCCGTGAAAAGTCAGTTTAATTTGATTGTGCCAGAAGTCTCCCGCTATACCCGTAGGGTTAGCGGCGAGTTCTAGGAATACTTGACCGACGCTCTCGATCAACTACCTGAGCAAGATCCCCGACTTCTTGGAGAAGTCGGGGATCTGTGATACCTCACTAACCAGGTTAACCAGATGGACACAGGTTTCGAGTGGTGTCTGTAACCTGGGAATTCGTGCGAAGATAATTCTCGACCCAATCGCAAGCATAGTCTAACGGTTGCAATTGTAAAATGTTGGCAATATTCCAAAACACCACCGCCTTATCATCTCCGGCTGAAGCCAACACCTGTCCGTCGGGACGAAAGGCGAGGCTGCGAACCCCTGACGTATGACCGTTGAGGGTGGCTAATAATTCCCCATCCATCGTCCAGAGTTTCACCGTTTCATCAATGCTAGCCGTCGCTGCTAACGTGCCATCGGGCCTAAATGCCACCCCCCAAACCGCCGCCTGATGTCCCGTTAACGTTGTGACTAACGTACCGTCTTTGCGCCAAATTTTCGCCGTTTTATCCCCACTCCCAGAGATCAGATAGTCCCCATCGGCACTAAATGCCACGCGCCACACGGCTGAATCATGGTTGAGTGTGTGCAGTAATTTGCCCTCTCGACTCCAGAGTTTCACCATTCCATCATTCCCGGCGGTGGCAAACTGACTGCCATCGGGACTATAGCGAATATCCCAAATCGGGGCGGAGTGACCTAACCAACCTGTCAGCTTTTTACCCTGGGTATTCCAGCGATAGATATGAGCCGAGGCGTTGGCTGAGACGATTTCCTCGCCACTGGGATGCCAATCAGCCCCCATGACCACCTCATCATGATCCTGAATCGTTTGCAAAATGGTTCCATCTAGCTGGCGAATTTCGATCGTCTGATCCATTCCCGTCGATAACACCAACTCTTGGGTTGGATGCAATGACAAATTCCTGACGACTGCCTGTTGAGAATCCAGAGATTTAATGGTTAAATCAGAGGTTGAAGTTAACACTAAATTATCTTGATCCCCAGTCGTGACTAAGCGTTGTCCATCATGGCTGTAAATCGCCTTTAATGCTTTTCCCCCCGCTCCGTGTACAGTTTGATGGAAAGGATGGTGAATCTGCCACAGCAGAACTGTATTATCCGCGCCAGTTGATGCCAGCATCTTGCCATCGGGACTAAAGGCGACGCCCCAAATAGCGGATTGATGCCCTTTGAAGGTGTTGAGTAACGTACCGTGACGAGTCCACAACGACAGGGTTTTGTCGTGGCTACCCGCCACAAAGGTTTGCCCATCTGGATTAAAATCTATATCTATAATGCCCGCGCTATGATGAGTCAAGGTTTTCAGCAACTTACCATCCTTGCGCCACAGTTTAATCGTTTGATCTTGGCTAGCTGTTACCAATCGTTCTCCATCAGGACTAAAGGCAAGCGCATTAATTTCCGCCTGATGAGCATTGATGATCTGTTGTCGTTGTTCATCTGGATGGAAAAGGGTTACGGTACCGTCATTTCCGCCGACGGCAACTTGATTCCCCTGGGGATTGTACTTCACCGATAATCCCCCGGATGACTTGATCTTGAGGTGTTCGATAGGAGTCCCATCAATTTGCCAAAATTCCATGATGCTGGGACGTCCAACCGCCACCAAGGTTTGCCCATCGGGACTAAACGCTAAATCCCAGATTGCCTTTAAATGGGTTTTAATCGTGCGTTTTAATGTGCCAGAGGGAGTCCACAGGTGAATCTTGCCATCACCTGCCCCCGTCGCCAGGAATTGACCATCCGGGGTAAATTTGACGACTCGAATTGTCGCCTCATGTGCCTTAAATGTCGAGAGTAGTTTTCCGTCTCGATTCCACAATTTAACCCTCGTATCGACTCCCGCTGTGGCGATGGTTTGTCCATCAGGACTAATATCAACGGTGAGAACGGCTGCTTCATGTCCATCCAAACGGTTGCGCTGATGAATATTTAACACCACTCGTTCTAAAATTGCATCGGCGTGAGATTGCACGGCAGGATTCACCCGTTGCCAGCCCTTGAGTTGCTGTTTGCCACGAATGGCTTGTATTAAGGCTTCAAAGGGTTGATCTGAGGCAAATAAGGCTTCAGCCGTTTGGACAATGGCTTCGGCTTCTCGCACCGATGCCCGACGATATTGATACCAAGCAAAAATGCCTAATCCAGCCGCAATCACCAAGGCACCGCTCACCCCTGCTAATAACAGGCGCTGTCGTTTCAAACTGCGTTGCTGTTCTTGGTTGCGCTGATGTTCAATGGCTAGACGGGCTTCCACTTCCTGGAGACGGGCGGCTTCCGCTTTGGCTAGGCTTGATTGGCGTTCTAAGACTTGACTGGCGGATAGAAAACGGTAGTCTAAATCGCTGAGGCTTTGATTTTGCGCCCAGATTAGCATTTCTTGTAAGGCTTGTCCCCGTAATAACCAAGAGTCATCGCTACAGTTCGAGGCAACCCAGCCGTTTAAGGCTTGGGAGTAGGGACGTAATTGATTAAATTGGGCTTGAATCCAGTCCCGATTAAAGATGGTTTTATAAATTGGGTTTTTGACCTGTAATTTTCCGTTTCGTTTCGTCACTAATCCCGATAGTCGTAATTCCGTTTGTTCGGGACTGTCATCACTAATAATGCCGTCTTGGTCTAAAATCTGTTGATATAATCCTAATAATCGTCCGGCGCGTTGTTCGTCATAGAGCAGACGATTGCGAATGGTGCGAAGATGTTCGGGATCATCTTGGGATTCCCAATGGTCAATAATCTGAGTTCTCACGATTTCTGCAATCCATTGGTTTTCTGTACCCGAAGGAAGACTCAGATGGGATTCGGTTGCCATTGTACTCAACTCAACCACCCGTTGACAGAGTTTTTGGGTTAATAAGGGTTGACCGCCACTCCAGTGGAGAATTGCGTTGAGAATTCCTTTTGGATTGGGTAGATAATCTGGGAAATATCGCAGCAGGGGATAGGCTTCTTCTAAGTGAAAATCATTTAAATCAATTGCCTGACCAATATTAAAGGGGGTGCGAGTGCGATCGCGAATTAAATCCGATGGGGTAGCCACGCCAAATAATGCCCAGGTTAACTGTTGATAGGTGGCGTTATTCTGGCGTAATTCGTGACAATACCGAATAAAGCCAAAGAAATCATTTACTGGAAAGGATAAGCTGAGAATTGTATCAATTTCATCGACAAAGATAAAGAGTCGGGTTTGGGGGAGTTGGGCAAGCACTTCATCCATTAACACTCCCAATTGTTGCACCATCGGCAAGGTTTCCCACTCTTGCCAGCGTTTTTTGAGGGGAATTTTACCCAAAAGCCGAAGTTCGCTGACAATTGCCAACATAATGCCCCGATACCACTGCTGATGATTCACCTGTTCACTACCCAGTTGAGTCATATCTAAATAGACACAGCGATAGCCTTGTTCGTGTAACTGTTGCTGGATTCTGACTCGGAGGCTGGATTTGCCCATTTGTCGGGCATTGAAGACATAGCAAAATTCTCCCTGGAATAGGGCATCATAGAGTAGGCGATCGGCTCGACGCGAAATATAGGTAGCGTTATCTACAGTGAGACTCCCCCCCACCTGATAGAGATTATGGCTCATATTCATGGATTGAGACATAAACTAATTTTAACTTTTGATGCAGGTTTGGGGGAGTATAAGAATTAAGAGTTAGAAGAACTCTTGCCTATTACTCATTCCCTATTCCCGAAGTTTTTGATCTGTTTTCATCGTAAGGACTCTCGAAGATGCTTACCTTTTAGCTTTATTCGCTGGTCGCCAGCAAACTTGACTCTCTCTCAAAATCCTATAATAACTTTCCTTGGATTTAAATACAACATTATAGTTATCCTTTAAATACCTTTTTAATGCCGACAAATTGCGGCTTTGTGTACATTTTATCCAATCAACAATTTCGGCTTTTTGTGTCGAGGTTAGATAACCTTTTGCTCCTTTGTATTTTAGCTTGAGTCCGTCTACACCTTTTTCATTGTAATGTTTTTTGTGTTTAGCAATAAAACTCATAGACACTCCTAGCTTATTGGCTATTTCTTGGTGGCTAATTCCTAATAGTTCCAGTTTTACTGCTTCAGCTCTTTTGCATTCCCTCACATCTTTAGTTTTAAAAATGAAATTGTTCAATTCATGGATTTTTTTTCGTTTATCAAGGTTATTTGTATATTGAAATGTATTTTCGTTTCCTTCTGGCATAAAAACTTTAATTTTCATGACGAATTACCAAGGGATGTAAAATTGTATTCAATACAACGAAATAAATTGGAAGTGATAGTATATTAGTTACCCTTTCAGTATCCAGACAAGAATCAGTCTAATTCCTGGTGTCGTCTGCATACTCACCCTAACTCGAATGTCACGCTGATTAAGTCACCCTACGACATATCTACTACATATCAAAGGTTTTGGCGATCTCACAATGCTTATTTCAGCGACATCTACCCTAACTCTCAACACTTGTCTATTTAATCAGCTATATTTCTATAAGTATCATTTTTTTGTGCCAATGAAAAGGTCAGAAAAGTAAGGCATTTATTTCCATTCAAGGTCAGATAAGGTCAGAAAAGTCATATTTATCAGGGATTGTTATTGTCTTGACGATTTGAACTATTTGCCATAATATAGGTAAATTAATCTATATTTTTTATCTTGATAATCGCTATAGTCATTCTCGGATCAAGTCCATAGTGTTGGGCAGTCAGAAAAGCACAATAAAATCCCATAAAATAAACAGTTTGACGCAAAGAATCAGAACAGGTTCATGATTATTAATGAAAATAGCCAAGATTTTTATAGACAGGCAAAGATTTTGATTATTGACGATAGGGTCGAAAATCTGAAACCGATTTCGGACTGTTTACAAAATACTGGCTATGAGGTGCGAATCGCTAAGAGTGGTATCCAAGGCTTGAAACTCTTAGAAAAGCTGACTCCAGATCTGATAGTACTGGATGTGATAATGCCAGAAATGGATGGATTTGAAACCTGCCGTCATCTCAAAACCTGGGAGAAAACCAAAGATATTCCGGTCATTTTTATGACCGCAGCAATAGACACATCGAATTGTGAGGCGAAAGTCAAAGGCTTGTCATTAGGGGCGGTTGATTACATCACCAAACCCATGCAAGTCGATGAGGTGTTAGCCCGGATTAAAACTCACCTGCATCTCCGTTTCTTAACCCTGCAACTGCAACAACAAAATATCCGACTGCAACAAGAAATTCGCGATCGCCAACAAGCAGAAGCAGAGTTAGCGACACAAACGCGGCGGTTAACCTTACGTTCTGATATCGGATTAGCCTTAAGTCAGGAAACTGAATTATCGGCGATGCTATTTCGCTGTACTCAAGCGTTAGTAGAACATTTAGATGTCGCATTTGCCCGAATTTGGACGTTAAACTCCCAGGACAATATCCTGGAGTTGCAAGCTTCAGCAGGATTGTACACCCATACTGATGGGACTCACACTCAAGTCTCAGTGGGTGATTCACCCATTGGTCGCATTGCCAGTCAACACCAACCTTACGTGAGTAATGATATCGCTAATGATCCGAACATCAGTGATTGTGAATGGGCGAGACAGGAAGGAATAGTATCCTTTGCAGGTTATCCCCTGATTGTGGAAGCGGAACTTGTGGGCGTGATGGTACTGTTTTCCCGTCATCCTTTCAGTCAAACCACCCTGGATACCTTAGCCTCTATTACCAATGAAATCGCGGTGGGAATTGAACGCCAACAACTTGAACAAGCCTTGCAAGAGTCCCAGCGCTGGTTAAAGGCAATTAATGAGGCGAATCCGAATATTATCTATATTCATGATTGGGTAGAAAGACGCAATGTCTATACCAACGGAGGAATCCATGAAATTTTAGGCTATACCCCCGCAGAAATTCAAGACATGGGGAACCAAGTTCTCTCGATGCTGATGCACCCGGATGATTTCGACATCGTTTGGGATCATCAACGCCGGATCAAATATGCCCAGATCGGTGATGTCTTTGAGTTAGAGTATCGGATGCGCCACAAAAATGGGGAATGGCGTTGGTTATTTTCCCAAGAAACGGTGTTTAAACAGAATGCAGACGGGACAACTCGACAAACCCTAGGTGCAGCGATTGATATTAGCGATCGCAAACACATCGAACTCGCGCTACGACAATCCGAAGCCCGGGAACGACAAAAAGCCCAGGCGCTACAAGACGCCCTAAAACAATTAAAATACACCCAAGCCCAACTGATCCAAACCGAGAAAATGTCGAGTTTAGGACGAATCGTTGGGGGAATCGCCCATGAAATTAACAACCCCGCTAACTTTATCTACGGCAATATTACCTATGCCCGTACCTATTGCCAAGACTTATTAAAACTTGTGCAACTGTACAAAAAAACCTATCCAGAACCCACGGTAGAGATTCACCAACTGAGTGAGGAGATTGATTTAGAGTTTCTGGTTGAGGATTGGGATAAGCTGATGCAATCTATGGAAATTGGCATTGAACGCATTGAGAAAATTGTGCGATCGCTTAAAAGCTTTTCCAAATTGGATGAAGCGCAGTTAAAACCCGTTGATATTCATGAATGTATTGACAATACCCTATTTGTCTTACAGTCTAGACTTAGAGCTGAAGGCAATCGCCCAGAAATCAAAGTGATTAAGCACTATGCTCAACTTCCGCTAGTGACTTGTTATGCTAGTCAGCTAAACCAGGTATTTTTCAATATCTTCGATAATGCCATTGAAGCCTTAGACTATCAACCAAGAACCCGGTCAATTATCATCAAAACTGAACTCTCTAATTCTCACTATACGCTGCCTCAATCCATCATCATTCGGATTAAAGATAACGGAATTGGTATGAGTGAAAATGTATGTCAGCATATCTTTGAGCCTTTTTTTACCACCAAACCTGTGGGTAGAGGCACGGGTTTAGGATTAGCTGTAAGTCATCAGATTGTAGTCGAAAAGCACCAAGGCGAAATTGGCTGTATTTCTGCTTTAGGTCAAGGCAGTGAGTTTATTATTAAAATACCGAGTATACTCAAAACCCAAAAAGGCAATTTAGTGCAAAGAGTTAATCGACATTTAATAAACATTTTTTAAACGGAAGTTTAATAATCATCTCCGTCCCGATATCCGGTTGAGAAATACACTCCAACTCACCGCCATGTTGATTCACCACAATTTGATGGGCAATGGATAGCCCTAATCCTCTGCCTTTACCGACAGGTTTTGTGGTGAAAAATGGATCAAATATTCTAGGTTTTACACTGTCGGATATGCCAATTCCATTATCGCTAATGCAAATGATTACTTGATAGTTGTTTCGCAGAGTAGTTTTAATTTTAATAGTTGGTATAGTTTGAGGTGAATAATTGTTTACTGTCTCTTTCTCTTTATTCCTTTCTAAAGCATCAATAGCATTATTAATAATGTGGAGAAAAACCTGATTCAGTTGTCCTGGATGGCATTCAAATGGGGGGAGTTCGCCGTATTCTTTGATGATTTGAATCCCCGGCTGGTCGGCGGAATTGGATAAGCGATGTTGGACTAGAAAAAGAGCGCTTTCTATTCCTTCATGAAGATCAACTGGTTTCCGTTCAGCTTCATCGAGCCGGGAAAACTTACGCAAGGATAACACCAGTTCTCGTAGGCGTTCAGTACCAATTTTAATCGAAGCCAATACTTTGGGAAAGTCTTGGCTCAAAAAGTCAAGATTAACATCGGTTATTTTGTTTTGTAGATGAGGGCTAGGATTGGAATACTCCTGTTGATAGCATTCAACTAGATCTAACAAATCTTGAGTATAATCCTCAATGTGGGATAAGTTACCATGAATGAATGTAACGGGATTATTAATTTCATGAGCAATTCCAGCCACCATCTGACCCAAGCTAGACATTTTTTCACTCTGAACTAATTGAGATTGAGTTTGCTTGAGATGGTGGAGGGCTTGTGAGAGTTGTTGGTTTAATTGACGCAGCCGCAATCCCGAACGAACCCTGGCTTGCAATTCATTAGGTTCAATGGGTTTGGAGAGAAAATCATCCGCCCCCGAATCTAACCCTTGGACGCGATCGGCGACTTGTTCGCGTATGGTTAGTAGAATCAGAAAAATGGTTGCTAATTGCGGATCTGCCTTAATGCGGCGGCACACTTCTAAGCCATCAAGTTTAGGCATCATCCAATCGCAGATGATTAAGTCAGGTTTAAGTTTTTTGGTTTGTCGGAGTGCCGCTTCTCCATCGTCCGCTAGCAGAACTTCATGACCTTCACTCTCTAACAACTCTTGGAGAATGATTTGTACGGTTATATCATCATCAACGACGAGGATTTTTGCCATGGTTATTTGTTAGGGAATGGGCAATGGGCAATGGGCAATGGGCAATGGGCAATGGGCAATGGGCAATAGGGAATAGGGAATAGGGAATAGGGAATAGGGAATAGGGAATAGGGAATAGGGAATAGGGAACACCTTGACTTCGCTCGGTGTGTCATAGGGAATTCATGATGAACCATTCATGTTGCGGATGTATTCGCAAACTGTAGTCAGTTGTTGTTCTAACTCACCAACGTTTTCCTGGATAGCGGCTAGAGAACCGGAACGTCCATGGTTTTCGACTTGGGCGGCTAATTCTGCGATCGCGTCCATACCTAAATTGGCACTTGATCCTCTTAACCGATGGGCTTTTGCATAAATTTGTTCATAGTCTTCAGCAGCAATTCCAATTTGGATATCCTTTAAATCCGCTTCAGCATGTTCAATAAAAGCGTGCAAGAGTCGTTCTTGAGCCGATTTTTTACCGAGGGTGACACGCTCAAGGTGTTCCCAGTTAATTGGGGAAGTGTTGAGGGTTGAGTTAATGTCTTCCTTACCCTCTGTCATCTGCCCTTTGTCCTCTGCCTTCTCGTTTCCTTCTGCCATCTGCCCTTTGTCCTCTGCCTTCTCGTTTCCTTGTGCCATTTGCCCTTTGTCTTGATCCTGTCTAATCTGGGTTGCCCAATACTCTAATCGTTCGCTCAACATTTCCTCATCAACAGGTTTGCTGATATAGTCATCCATACCAACTGCCGAACATCGTTCTCGGTCTTCGGGAAACGCATGAGCGGTTAGAGCAATAATAACCGGATGATGACGACCGTAGCGCTCAATCAATTTAGTTGTAGTCACATAGCCATCCAGAACAGGCATCTGACAGTCCATGAGAATGATATCGTAGGAATTTTGCTCGACTAATTCCAGGACAACTTGACCATTGGGGGCGCACTCGGCATCATAACCCAACATCTGTAACTGATTGAGAATGACTTGTTGATTGATGGGATGATCTTCAGCTAAGAGGATATTCAGAGGAGTCGCAGGTTGTCTATGAGTGAAGTCTCCAGTTGTTGTATGTTGGGCTAGTTCTTCCTCCTGCTGTTCTTTAATCATTTCGGGTGCTACAGCCGCCATTAAACTATCAAATAGCCGTGAAGCTCTCACTGGCTTGAGCAAATAACTCGCCGCTCCCACAGACAGTAATTGTTCGACTTGATCCCGTTGATTCATCGGCGTCATCACCACGGCTTTGGTGTGGCTCAACGCTGAATCAGAGCGAATGGTTTTAATCAGGGACCCATCCTCGATTTGGGGCAGTTGCCAATCACAGATCACCACATCATAAGGCTGGTCAAGTCTAGCGGCTTGGCGCAGGGCATCTAGGGACAGTTCTGCGGAGTTGGCTTCATCAATCCCAATTCCCCAGGTATTGACTAAGTAACGCACCGATTGGCGGGTGGTGCGACTTTCGGAAACAACCAACAGTTTCAGATGGGTGAGGGCAAAGGGAGTGCTGGGGGCTTCAGCGTTCGTTTGGGTGTCAAATTTTGCCGTAAACCAGAACGTGGAACCTTTACCCACCTGACTTTCTACGCCGATTTCGCCGCCCATCAAATCGACCAACTGTTTGCAGATAGCTAGCCCTAAGCCTGTGCCACCATATTGACGAGTGGTGGAGTTATCAACTTGGGAAAAGGATTGGAAGAGTTTTTCTTGACCTTCCGGGGAAATGCCCACTCCTGTATCGGACACGGCAAAGTGGAGGGTGGCATTTTTGGAGGTGGCGGTTTCTAAAGTGACATGGATAACCACTTCCCCTTGGGGTGTAAATTTAATCGCATTATTCGCCAGATTTAACAGAACCTGTCGCAGTCTAGCCGGATCACCTTTGAGTTGTCGGGGGACTTGGCGGTCAACTAAGGTTGCTAATTCTAGGTTCTTCGCTTCGGCTTGAGTAGCTAGCACATCCAGAACCGATTCGATGCAACCATCCAGGTCAAACTCAATGGTTTCAAGTTCCATTTCTCCCGCTTCTAGTTTGGAGAAATCCAGGATATCGTTGATGATGGTCAGTAAATGGTCAGCACTACGGCGAATAGTTTGGGCATAGTCTCGCTGTCGAGACGTGAGTTGAGTCTGTAATAGGAGTCCCACCATGCCCAAGACGCCATTCATCGGGGTGCGAATTTCATGACTCATGTTCGCCAAAAACTTGGACTTAAACCGTACCGCTTCCAGTGCCGCTTCTCTGGCTTCGACTAATTCGTTAATCTGGTCGGTGGCAATGACAATCCCACCAACTTGACCATTGGCAGTATACCAAGGGTTAATTGCCCAGCGCATGTAAACGATAGAACCATCGCTACGTTCCCAGACATCTTCTGGGTTGGTGATCACTTGCCCGGTGAGTGCCCGTTGATGAATCTGTTTCCAGTGTTCCGGTACATCTGGGATCACCTCGTAATGGCAGCGACCAATGATGGATTGCCCCTCAAGCCCTTGCACCGTGAGCCACTTTTGGGAATGAGCCATATAGCGCATTTCGTTATCAAACATTGCCATTGCCATCGGCGCACTGGCAATGACTTGTTGCAGTTGTCGGCGCTCTCGCTCTAATGAGTCTAAGGTATTGTCGAGGAGTTGGATTTGCTCTTGGGTTTGAGCGTAGAGATGGGACTGGGTGCAAGCACTGGCAATTTGTTTAGAAATCGCTTCTAATAGTTCGATGTCACTGGGACTCCAAGACCAACTGGTGGCGTGGATACAGATTAAATAGCCCAACGGTCCAGTTTGAGGACGGATGGGAATCGCTGAATAGTGACCATTTTCCAGGATATAGGTTTCCTCTGACGATGGAGGCAGATCTGGGGTATTTTCTAAACCAGCATCATCCGATTGACCATTGACTGTGGAAATTTTCAAATCAACGGTCTCACCCTTGCGTAACTGACTCTCCAAGTTATCGGGAGTCTTTATCTTTAACTGTTTGGATTCGCTAGATAAACCCTTCTCCGTATACTCATAGGCAATTCTCAACGTCTGATTGTCGAGCAACCACCCAAAAATGACTCGTTCTAATCCCAGCAACGATGTCAACTCTTTTAAGGTAGCGGGTAAGGTGCGATCCAAGTCAAGTGAGGAATGAATGCGATTGGTCAAGCGATTGAGCAGTGCTTCTTTGGCGGCTTTAGCCCGTGTCAGCTCAAAGAGTTTCACCTGTCGCCTGACGAAAAATATGGCAACGAACAAGAGGGCGACTAAGACAATCGCCAGCAAATTCAGTGACCAAATCGGGCTTTCTATTTTCTCGTCGTTCATGACTAAGGCAATCGACCAGTTTGCCTCTTCGAGGTGGACATAGGCTACATAAACGGCTTCCCCTTCAATAGTTGCCTTTTGGATTCCCTGTTCTTTGTTGACCATATTGTCCGCGATCGCGGCTAGATCCGGTTCGGGTGAGTCTAGCCAACTGGGGGCGGGTGTTTCTGGCGTTCCAATTGTTTGTTGGTCAGGATAAACAATTGGCACTCCTTTAGAGTTGAGGGCAAAGGCGTAGCTGTCCTTGCCATAAGATATATTTTCGACAACTTCCGCCACGCGCTCAATATCGATCGCACCCGCCGCTGTACCAATGGTTCGGGGAGGCTGAGGGGGCATGGCTTGAATCGGGGCGGCAATGATAATAATCGGTAATTTGGTCGCCCGACTAATTAGGGGATCAGAGACATAGACTTTTCCCGCCATCGCCTGTTGGAAATGTTGGCGATCTTGAACATTTCCCTCTCCTTCATTGCTGCTTTGAAATGTCCCATCCGCCCTGATCACAGAAAACGAGGTAAAGTCCCGGCTGCGTTGTACTTCTCGTTGCAAGTAAGGTTTAATTTGCGACCAGTCCATCGATCGCAGAATCGGGGTACTGGCGATCGTTTCGACTTCAGCCTTGCGCGTGGCTAACCAGCGATCGATTTCACTGGCTTCGGCTTGCACTGAATTGAGGGCGTTTTGCTTGATGTTTTCTAGGATTAGCTGGCGCACTCCAAAATAGCTGACTGTGGCGACAGCGCCAATCGTCACAGTGGTTAAACCCACTACCATCCAGACTAGAAAATGACGGGGACGCCAAGATTTATGAGGCTGTGCTAACGGTTGCTGGTCATTTTCTTGGGGATTCGTTTCTAGAAAGGGTGGCTTGTTCATCATTGGTCAAACGTCAAAACTCTTGACTGGGTTTAGCTTGGGGGAAGGGTTGGTCAATTTACACCGGGCGGGAGGAGGTGTTTTGATCAGCAGCCGTTGACCAGGGTTCTCAATCAATTCGGGATAGCCTGGAGAATGCTGGGCTTGGCTCAATGCTCCTTAAACTTACCTAGTTTTCTTGTATCACATCCATGCTAAAGGTTGAGCGTTAGCCCCAACGCAACAACGACAGGAGTGCGGCTTTGATGCCAGGGTCTTGTCTTAGTTTTTTAACAGTTCTTGACAGCTATTACAATCAACTGAAACTGTAAATAACTCGATCACTTCTCTTATTTTACATAGTCCTCAATCATCTTTACTAACAAATTTTTATCATTCCCTTCGCTACGCTTATTGAGTACATTTTTGGCTCATTGAGGTATAATATATATCGATTTTGTTTGAGTATTTATACTCTCTCTAGCTCCAAAAGAGGGAAAAGGTTAATACCGTTTTAGCTTTGAAATTGTCGAATCCTTGTTGAGTGGTTAGTTTAGCCTTTTCGTCGCCTCAATCAAACCCAATCCTATAAGATAAACTTAAGCGACTGGTAACAAAACTTTTGATGTCAAGTTTCCACCACAATTCACCGTAAGTGTAATGAGTTGAGCCTCCATCAAGGACATTGCAGTAGACGATACGCCTGTTCCCGGATTCACGGGATACGCTGGAAAACAAGCAGCGCTTAGACTCAGACGTAATGCGTTTCCTGTGGCAATTTTTATACAAGTTGGCTGGAGTTCAATCCTAACGGGTGTTGTTTCTTGACCCAGACTTACAGTCGCATACCCCTGAGTGAAATTATAAACGATTCCATTAGAAAAGACTTCCGATAACACGGCACAGAGATCAAAGCTTGATTGATTAGCATGGCAGAAAACCTCTACCGCGACATCCCCCATTAGATATAAATCGTCAGCAAATGGTGCTGAAGTATACGTTAAAACATCAGTGCGGCTATCAATAGTAGAACGATCAAAGGAACCCGCAGGTATTGCTGCATGACCACCTAAGGCAGGAACCGGACGCCAGGGATCATGAACAAAAACATCAGTTGCAGCCGATAAGACGGACAATGGATCAGATAATTCAGATTGGGGGATAAGAGTCCCAGAATCGTCTCGCACACTAGCTAAACCCGTGCTGGAAAGACAATAGGATTTTTGATTATCTGACAACCACATATCAAAATAACGCCATTGATTACTGCCCATTTCAAATAAATAGACAGGCGGTTTGTCCAACAATCCGCTATCAATCCCCTTAAGAAACTGGTCAAACCAACGCACTTGTAACCTATCCACAGGACTTACCGCCTCTGTGCCAAAATCTCTTGCCCCAACTTTCCGTCCCCAAGGCAGATGCGCCCAAGGTCCGACAATCAAATGCTGGGGAAAGTTACTCCGATTTGCCATTTCTTTATAGAGGCGCAGATTACCCCGGAGATACGGATCAAACCAACCGCCAATATGTAGCATCGGCAAATCCACACCGTCGAGGTTAGGTGAGAATTTTTGCCAATAATCTCCGGGTTCAGGATGATTTAGCCATTCATAGTAAAACGAATTCGGCGCATATTTGCTTAAAGTCTCAATAAATTTGGATGATGAATTATAAAATGGCAAATCGCGAGAAGCAGTATAGAGAATTTGATAGGCAATAGCATCACCCTTTAATCGGGCAGTTTCGGCGGCTAATTGTACTGCCCAGCCTAAATTGATTTGTAAACAAAATGCCCCATTTTCATACGCCCAATCTGCATATAAATCATACGCCATCATCGCCGGACAAATGGTTTTCAACGCGGGCATATTTGCCGATGCTGCATACAGTTGAGTCATCCCCTGATAGGAAAAGCCATACATGCCCACCTGTCCATTGCTACCCGGTAACTGTGACACCCAGTTAACGGTATCAATGCCATCAGCAACTTCGTGGACAAATAGCTGAAACTCTCCCCCTGATGTTCCCCGTCCCCGCACATCCTGAATCACGACGATATACCCCTGGGCAGCATACCAAGTGGGATGGGCATAGACTACCGTAGACGCGATCGCTTTCCCGTAAGGTTGTCGCATCAGGAGTACGGGCAAGTCTGTATCAGTATCGGGATAGTAAATATCAGCATCTAGATGAATTCCATCGCGGGTTAACATTGATGCTGTTTGTTTATGAATTTTTTTCATTTTTCATTTGTTATTGGCATAATAAAAAAAAAGAATGGTTTATTTATAATATGACAGCCAAGCCTCGCGTTACCGTCTGGAATGAGTATCAAGTGGAAAAACAACAACCTGACGTTGCCAAGATTTATCCTGATGGAATTCATCACGCGATCGCGCAACATTTGCAATCCTCAGGATTAACGGTTAAAACTGCTACATTAGACCAACCTGATCATGGATTAACTGATGCCATCCTTAACCAGACAGATGTTTTAATCTGGTGGGGACACATTGCCCATGACCAAGTACAAGACACTATTGTCGATAAAGTCCATCAGCGCGTTTTGTCTGGCATGGGTCTAATTGTATTGCGCGTTATTACCAATTCCGTGTATTGGGCAAGTCCTTTAAATTAGTTGATTGTTAATTGTTGAACTCGCCGCTTTGTTCGAGGACAGGGTTTTCTGTAGGGGCGGGTTTAGGACATTTCGTTTCGCTATTGATGATAACCTTTATTCAAAACCCGCCCTGATTCTGGGTTTTAATCTCTTACAAATGAAAAATGACCAACGAATGATAATCTCCGCTGTTCACGTTTATTGTACCTACCTACTTATTTCCTATTTCCTATTTCCTATTTATTTAACACGGAACCACCGCATCAGTGCGTCCCAAGACGCGAAAATCTTCCTCATCCAAATTGACAGGTGTACCACTGCGAATCAGTTCAACAAAATCCTCATTGGGAACCATGAAACATAACGCATATAAACGACCTTGACCTGTATTTATAATTTCATGAATACCCGTTGGTGGCACTAATAAGCTATCTCCTGCCCGAAATGGCACATTTTTGCCATCACACCGGGCAATTCCCTCCCCTTTAAGGATAAAAAACATTTCTACAGCAATTTGATGACGATTAGGGGGAGTTTTGCCACCTTGATCAAAAATCTCCACACAAACGGTTAATGATGAATCCGCGATCGCCGGATCGAAGATAATGGCTAAACGGTTGCTATCCTGGGGACTAATGCGATAGGCTTGGTAGTCCTTGGGGGATTTAATAACGGGAATCATACACCGGGATTCCATAGGTAGTTTCTCCTGCAATTCGTCATTTGTCATTTGTCATTCGTCATTCGTTTTTGATGCAAACCGTTGATAGCTGCTAAATCTCCCCATTTTCTTTGTCTCCCCTGCCATTATGCCCTCTGTATTCTGAATTTTTTACGATTTTAAAGCTTTAAAAAGTAATTGAGAATCGCTGGTGAACCCAAAACACTGATTAACATTATAAATCGTCGCTTTAAAGCAGTAATCAGGAGATGTTGTTGCCGCACAATCTTTGAGTAGCACGCAATCATATCCCAGAAAATTAGCATCTTGTAATGTTGCCATGACACATTGATCAATGTTGACACCCGCCAAGAAAAGAGTGGTTTTGCCCATATTGCGTAAAATGCTGTCTAAGGGAGTATCCCAGAAACCACTCATGCGATATTTGTCAATATAAATATCTTCGGGTTCGTGGTTTAATCCATCTACAATTGCGGCTGCCCAACTATCTTTGGTTAGCACTTTTGCCCCATTTTTGGGCAAGGGATCACCGAGTCCAATTCCTGCACCTGTAGGATTGTAAACATGGCGCAATCCAGCACTAATATTAAGTAAGTCGGGACGATTTCCCCAGTTCACCCAAATCACAGGAACATTAACCTCTCGTAACTGGGGAAGCAAGGCTGTCAGAGGTTCGATTGGGCTGCGGGCTGGGGTTACGTCTACGCCAATATGGGCTAACCAGCCATCGGGATGACAGAAGTCATTTTGCATGTCGATGATGAGGATGGCAGATTTGACTAAATCCAGGCGCAGGCTTTTGGTTTCGGTGGTAAGGGTAATGGGGTGAGGGGTTAGGGAGGGGCGAGTCAAATCCGCGATCGCATCACTCACTCCCCAAGCATTGGGGGCTACACCTAATGTCCGTAACGGTTGATTCATGGCAGTAATGAATGATAGATATCCCAATAATTGTACTCAGTTTCGATCCACTCACAAGGGGTAATGGATAAGTCATCGCCCTAATGGTCTGATAAATTAGGATGGGAAGCAAATTACGATATCTATATCGGGGATGTACGGTTATGGATACCTCGTTATCGTCAGTACACCTATCCTGATGTGATGGTTATTGAAGGAGAACCGATTTACACAGGAACAGGGACAACGACGGTGATGAATCCCTCGTTGATTGTTGAGGTATTATCCAAATCGACGAAGAATTATGATTTAGGCGATAAGTTTATTTACTATCGGTCAATTCCGGAGTTTAAGGAATATATTTTGATTGACCAAACCAAATATCATCTGATGCAGTATGCCAAAAATCATGAGGGTCAATGGTTACTAAGTGATCAGGAATCAGCCGAGGCGGTTCTCAAATTACGTTCAATCGGGTTTCAGATCAATTTGAGCGATATTTATGAAAACGTCAATTTTGCCGATAGTGAGGAATAGAAGTATCGTGGCGAAATGTCGAAAGGGGGTAATAAATGCGGATTTGCTATAACAACCTGTAGGGGCGACCCGCTTGGTCTAATTAACAACACCAGTTCATCAATTAGGTCGGGTCGCCCTCTCCTCAACCGGAAAGAGGGCGGGTTTAATTAAGTTATCAGTTTTTGCTGGCATGTTATCGGTGAAACCCGCCCCTACAGACGTGCCAGGATACGTCTCGACATCTGTATAATAAGCTGTTCGGCATTTCTTTTTACTCTAGAACATAAGATTTTGCATTTATTCCACCGTGACTGATTTTGCCAAATTCCTAGGCTGATCCACATCTAAACCCCGCCGCGCCGCAATATGATATGCCAAAAGTTGTAAAGGCATTACTGCCAAAATTGGAGACAATAATTCCTCCACCACTGGCACCGATAATAAAATATCAAAGGTTTGAGCCGCTTCTGGATCATGCATGGGTGTCACCCCAATTAATCGCGCATCTCGCGCCTTGGCTTCTTGGGCATTAGATAGCACCTTTTCATACACAGTACCCGGCATCGCGATCGCAACCACGGGAACTTTAGAATCCAATAGGGCAATGGGTCCGTGTTTCATCTCCCCTGCTGGATACCCTTCAGCGTGAATATAGCTGACTTCCTTCAGCTTCAACGCCCCTTCTAAAGCGATGGGGAAATTAATCCCCCGCCCCAAAAAGATGAAATCTTGGGTTTCGGCAAACTCATGGGCTAATTCTTCCAGATAATGTTCCTGACGCGATAACACCAACTCAATCTGGGAGGGAAGTTGACGCAACCCAGCAATAATTTCGGCAATCCGTGACGGGGGTAGGGTTTGGCGTTGATAGGCTAAATCCAGAGCTAAACAGTAAAATACCACTAATTGAGTGACAAAGGTTTTCGTTGCCGCAACACCAATTTCCATTCCCGCAAACGTCTCAATAATATGCGGGACTAAATGTGCCAGAGAACTCTCGGAACGATTGGTAATCCCCACCAGTCGCGGCTGATATTCTTGTCCTAAACCAGTACGCCGTCGTTTTTCCATCTCCAACGCCGCTAAGGTATCAGCAGTTTCTCCCGATTGAGTGACGCCAATGGTGAGGGTATTACGGGTCAAGGGTGAGGGGGCATAGCGGAATTCTGAGGCATATTGTACCATCGTGGGAATTCCAGCGAGTTGTTCGATCAGGTATTTCCCGACAAGACTGGCGTGCCAACTGGTACCACATGCCAATATCTGGACGTGTTCTAAGTTTTCATACAACGACTCAGGAAGTCCCAATTGTATTGGCGTGGTTATGGATGGGGTGTCTCCGGCGACTGGGTTTTGATCAGGTATTGGACTACTGCTATCATTTTCTCCTGCTGACCAATCACTGCTAATATAAGCTTCTAAACAGGTTCGCACGACGCCTGGTTGCTCAAAAATTTCTTTGAGCATGAAATGACGGAATCCCTGTTTTTCGACTTGTACGGGATTCCAATTGAGGGTACGGGGAAATTTGCGAAGACGTTCCCCAGCAAAGTTATAGACTTCTGCCCCTAGGGGGGTTAACCGTGCCAGTTCTCCATTCTCTAGGTTCAATACCGCATGGGTGTGGGGGACGAGGGCGGGAGTATCGGAGGCGCAGAAAAATTCCCCTTGACCAAATCCTAAGATCAAAGGAGCCTGTTGTCGTGCGACAATCAGTTCATCGGGATAGTCGGCACAAACAATCGCGATCGCAAACGCCCCATGGAGTTGATTCACCGCTTGGCGCACGGCGTCTAGGAAGGCATTCGGGTGTTGAATATCTGGGGTTGAGGGTTCGGGGAGAAACTCGGCAATTAGGTGGGGAATCACTTCGGTATCGGTATCAGAACGGAATTCATGTCCCCGTTTTTTCAAGTCTTCCCGTAATTCCCGATAGTTTTCCACGATGCCATTTTGCACCACCGCCACGCGCTGATGGGTGTCGGTATGGGGATGGGCATTATATTCTTCAGGTTTCCCGTGAGTTGCCCAACGGGTATGTCCAATCCCGAGTCGGGCTTGGTTGTCGGTACGTTCCAGTTTTTCTCGTAAATTGTAGAGTTTGCCTTTAGCGCGAACGCACTGAATCTCTCCTTCCCAAACGGTGGCAATTCCGGCAGAATCATAACCTCGATATTCGAGTCGTTCTAACCCTGCCATTAAAATATCTGTTGCTGGTTGCGTGCCAATATAACCAACGATTCCACACATTGAACCGCTCCCTCCTCAAACATGATGCCTTCAACATCTTATGCGATATAGGCTAGAGGGCAACCCATGGGAACGTCAAGAATCATTAAAACGTTATTTATTCAGAGGGACACCATGTCGTGTCCCTACTAAATTTGCCTTTTTGTATTCAAATTTACTGAAAAATTGGCAATTTTTCGTAGAGATACAGAAGCATTACCATGCAAGCGACAGCTCGAATACCAATGCCCCTGTATCCCTACAATGATATAGATTGGTTTCAAAACACCGTTAGTAGGCAAGACCCATACTGCGGGTGGTTTCAGCGCCAAGATAAACCCGAACGCTCAAGAAATCGGTCGGACAAGCGGTTTCGCAGCGCTTGCAACCGATACAATCTTCAGTACGTGGAGACGAGGCAATCTGACTAGCTTTACAGCCATCCCAGGGTACCATCTCCAACACATCGAGGGGACAAGCCCGTACACATTGGGTGCAACCGATGCAAGTGTCGTAAATTTTGACGCTATGAGACATAGAATAACGACTCCAAACGAGAATTATCGGTGATTGATTTAGATATCCTCCCCACGCTAACCCTAATTAGGGATAGTCAGGGATTCTAATGGCATACTGTTTACCTGATGACTCAGGTAAGGTGGTCACAGTCCCAACTTTTGACAAGCCGCCGTTATCCCTTATTCAAGTTAACGGTAGGTTCTGTGACAGTACGCAATCTATTATTGCAGATGGATCTGCTCACACACGGGCGATCGCTCTTGGCGTCTAATCAACGATTATGACAAGAGTATTCTCGCTGATCGCAGTAAGACAGACTACAGATTAAGGCTTAGTGTACCGCAGCACTCTCATCTGTTTGAGGATTAAGTTACATAACTTCAAACTCTGTAACATTTGCGGGTAACTTAAAGCGGACACTTAAAGAATAACGGCAAAAAAGTCAAGTACAATTATGTCATCAATCTTAGAAAACAAAGACCAACAACATCCCCAAGAAAAGAGCGATCGCGCCCTAGTGGATCGTCTCTTGGAAGTCTCAGCCAATCCGACGGAGTACCAGTTGACGGAATTGGCGCGACTACGGATTCGTTATTCTCGGTTTCCTGGCGCTAGGAGGATTCAACAGGGGCTCGAACGGATTCTCCAGCAGTGGAGTTTAACAGAAGACGAGTTATTTGAGTTAACCCGTCAAATCCACAGCCAGGGTTATGTTTACAAGCAACCTAAATCCGTCGAGACTCCAGATGACTGGACTTAAGTAGCATAGCACTCTCTAATTTGCTTTTTTGGCTCGCCCAAACCCTTGATATACCGTAGGGTGGGCAATGCCCACCAGCCCTAATTCAGTGCCATTAGAGTTAAGTCGGTGGACACAATAAAAGTTAACAGTAGAGAGTTGTCCGGACAATTTTTGCTGCCAAGAGTATGGTGATTTTGTTAGTCTACTTATCTAGCGAAGCAAGACTCCATGACAAATCGAAACCTGACACCACCGAATCTTGAGGAAGTGGAACAGAGATTTTGCGGTGGGTCAAAAAGAAGCCTGGATTGGTGAAAATAAGATAATACTGCCTCATGGATAAAATTGAGTCAATTTATCAGATTTGTGTCCCGAATGAAACGTCGGTTAGGGTGACATTATACAGTCCAGCGTTTGAAGTTTTGAATGAAGCGACGGGCAGGTTGCGGCTGGATAGGTTGAATCAGCGTGTTCAAGATTGTCTTGCTGATTCGTCTCGGTTAACGGGGGAGTCAATTCAACGAGTCGGTGAGGCGTTATTTGAGGCGTTATTTGACAATCAACTCCGGGAGGATTTCTGGCAAACCTATCGAAAGATTGTGATTCAAACGCAGCAACGGTTACAGGTTAGTCTAGAGATAAATGAAACGGCAATGCCGGAATTAATGGCGTATCCCTGGGAATTATTGCGTTTTCCCCAACGGTATCAACGGGGAGAAATTCTATTGGCGACTGATCCGAATTTGAGTTGGGTTCGGAGTCGGTATAACGTGAATAAAGAGGAGAAGCCAGCGATTCAGGTAGGGGCAAATGAATCTCTTAAAATTGCTTTAGTTGTGGCTATTCCGACTGCCGATTCTCAGTTGAGTCAGGTTGACTATCAGGAAGTTCAAGGTTATTTAACTCGGCTTGCCAATCAACAGGATAAGATTCAACTTTTACCCGTAATTAATCCTGCGACATCGCGAAAAGTTGCGGAACAATTACGCCATAATCAACCGGATATCTTTCACTTTATTGGTCATGGTCAATTAATATCAGAAAATGGCAAGGACGTTGGACAAGTGGCATTGGTGAGAGATTCGGGGGAACCGGATTGGAAAACGGCTGATTTTTTTAGCCGACTATTTACTCAGTATCGTCCTAAAATTGTTATTTTACAAGCTTGTGAGACAGGAAAATCATCAGAGACGGATGGGTTTAGTAGCGTGGCGTCTCGTTTAATGCTGCAAGGAATTCCTGTGGTTATCGCGATGCAGTATCAAGTGTCTAATCATACGGTTAGTGGTTTTGTCAAAGATGTTTATGGGGAAATTGTTAAGGGGAAGTCTGTGGATTTTGCTGTACAGCAGGCGCGGTTTAATATTGCTCTGGATAATGGTTATGAACAGATAGATTTTGCGATTCCGGTGATTTATATGAATGCGGTTGATGGATGTTTATGGGGAAAAGGGGGGTTAGGAGAAGGTGAGCAAAAGAGTGCGGTGTTGGTTAAGTTGACTGATGAATTGAGGAAGAGGTTGCGGGATGAAGTTGAAACGGTGTTGAGTGAAGATCAGGTGAAAAGTATTTTCCTGGAAAATGAAGGGACGTTTGGCAGTAATTTTTATAATCAGATTCCGGGCGGTGATTATCGAACGCGAGTGATTCGCTTAATTCGAGAGTTGGAGAATCGAGGTTATTTGTCAGCATTTATCGCTGTTGTTAGAGAGGATTATCAGAATTTTGCACGGGATGTTCTCGGTTAAATTGGGCGTAGGTAAGCTGTTATGGGTGTTAAATTAAGTAATAACCCCCTCTCCCCCAGCCCCTCTCCCAACCCCCCTCATTCCCCCCTGCGAGGAGGGAAGACAAAGGATGCTTCGCTTTTTTTGCACGGGAGAGGGGAGAAAGAAGCCCCTATAATTGGAGAAAAAAAACCCTATAATTGGAGGAATAAGCCCCTATAATTGGAGGAATAATTCCCTATAATTGGAGAAAGAAGCCCCTACAATGTAGGGTGCGTTAGCGCCGCGTAACGCACCTTTGTTAATATATCTGACTTTTCACGGCATATAATGATTTTGACCGAACGTCTTTGCTAGTCAGGTATGGTATGTAAAGGTGTAGGGGCGGGTTTCACTACTATTTCTTCGGTTGCACACAGATGCGACTAAACCCGCCCCGATACGCAGGTTTTTTGATTTCTCATGAAAAGTTAGAAGCCCCTACAATGTAGGGTGCGTTAGCGCTGCGTAACGCACCTTTGTTAATATATCTGACTTTTCACGATATATAATAATTTTGACCGAACGTCTTTGCTAGTCAGGTATGGTATGTAAAGATGTAGGGGCGGGTTTCACTATTATCTCTTCGGTTGCACCCAGATGCGACTAAACCCGCCCCGATACGCAGGTTTCGTGATTTCCCGTGGAAAGATAGGTTAATATATAAGGTAATGCTGCCTAGTTTCGATTGAGAGTGATGTTGATATCTTGAATATGAGTCTAACTGATCGGCAAAAGCAAAAAATTCGCCAAGATATTGAAGATGTACTCAGTGAAGATAAGTTCAAAAATATAGTCTTGGAAAATGAAGGGACGTTTGGCAAGAATTTTTACAATCAACTTCCAGGTGATGACTACCGAACTAGGCTGATTTACGCCATTAAGGAATTAGAGAACAGAGGGCTTTTCCAAGATTTTGTTAGACAAGTTGGTCAAGAGTATCCCAGAGTTGCAGCGAATTTCACTATTTATGAACAACTGTCAGCCCTCATTTTTATTCTGCAAGATGTAACTAGCGGTAAACAGGTTGAGCAATTTTTTGATTGCCATAATATTGAAGAGTTAGAGGAAAATTTGTTAGGCTTGATTGAGCGCGATCGCCTATTCTTCAATTGTCTTAATAATCCAAAAGATATGGGGTTATCTACCACCTGTCCTAGCTTAACCAATTTTGTCGAATCCTCTGTGATGAACCTGTTAACTCGCCCAGATATTCCGCCTGATCTAAACGATAGGTTAAAACGGTGGATTCAGCAGAACTATCCTACTCTTAATTGTCCCACTGAACAGCCATCCAATTCTATTCTCCACAGCTATATTTTAATCTTGGTTTATCCGCTGCTGGGTAAAACCCGAACTAAAAAGAAAACCTTTAACATCCAAGCTGAGTTTATCGAGGATTTCCCCAACACCCAAAATCAACCGATTGATTTAAATCCAGAGGACATGAAAACTGAGGGATACTTCGAGAAAGAGATCCCAGATGTGATTTATAACTTTATTCAACAAGCCAAAGATGACTACTTACACGCAAAAGTTTTACAGAATCAGCCATACAATTTGAAGATTGAATTATTTCTGCCCACTGAACTCCTCAGTAAGCGGTTTGAATTCAAGCCTCCTCAAGTTTGGAAGAAAGATGATATCGCCCTCTGCGAGAAATATTCGGTGATGTTACGCTCGTTAAATCGACTGTTAAAACCCGATTGGCAGAATGCTTGTCTGATTAAATGGCAAAAAATGACCCAACTCAAACCCAATGATATCCGTGATTTTGATAAAGATAGGAACTTGTCCAGTTTATTATCCAATACATTAAAAAAGAAACAATTGGCATTAGAACTGGAACGATTTATCATTGTTAAACTGTGTTGTGACTTACCCCCTCGCAAAACTCAGGTATTTTTTGAGCTTTTATTGGCAAAGGGAATTCCGTTGTGTTTCTGGTTGAAAAATAAAGACCTTTGTCAGCCTGCTATAGACAGCTTGAATACATTAACCACGGCAGACTCGTTCTCTGATTTAGATACATTATCGGAAAAAATCCTAAACATTCGTAAGCAAGACTTGGCTCAACCGAATCGAGAGACGCTTTTGGGGTATAATTTATCCGTTCTCTGCGATAATACTGAGCGCAAGCCAGTTAATTTACCCAAGTTTAATCAACTGGCAAGCTAAATGGATTATAGGAGGGTAGTGTGACATCAAAAACGCATCCGGATGATTGGTATTTCTTTTATGGCGATGGACAAGAACATGGCTTTAAAATTGCCAATTTACCTCCGCCTCCTCCCTGGCGGCGATTTCGAGAAATTGACGATTCAGCCGAACTTGAAGATATCGAAGAACGCTGGCAAGCGGTGCAAGAATTAGCGGATGCTGAGGAAAATAAACAAGGAAAAGAAAAAGGGAGAAAATTTCGGCTGCATTCCCCTAAACCAGAGGATGAATCGATTGATAATGAATGGGAAGATGACATAAGTAAACCGCCAAAGGTGAATGTAGCGGATGCGGTGAATGCGGCGTTGTATTTACGGCGTCCCCTCTTGGTAACAGGAAATCCGGGTTCGGGAAAAACGTCTTTAGCTTATGCGATTGCTCATGAACTTAAATTAGGACCCGTCTTAACCTGGCTGATTACTACCCGTTCTACCTTACAAGATGGACTCTATCGGTATGACGCGATCGCACGACTCCAAGATTCCCAGCTTAATAAAGGTAAATCGCCGGATATTGGTCAGTATATTACCTTGGGTCCCGTGGGAACCGCTTTTTTACCCTCTCAGTATCCCAGAGTGTTATTGATTGATGAAATTGATAAAAGTGACATTAATTTACCTAACGAACTGTTGCACCTGTTTGAAGAAGGGAACTATGAGATTCCGGAATTAGTCCGTTGGGCAGATAAGTCGCCAACTCAGACGGATAATAGTAACCCTAAATCGGTACAAGTGCGAACTGAAGATGCGGGAATTAAAGCCTCGATTCGACGGGGAAGAGTTCATTGTTCTCAGTTTCCGATTATTATTATGACCAGTAACGCTGAACGAGAGTTTCCCCCGGCTTTTGTGCGTCGCTGTCTGCGGGTGAGAATGCCTGATCCGGATACAGCCGCTTTAAAAAGGATTATTGCGGCTCATTTCCAAGAGGAAACGGATGAGGCGAATTGGGAAAGGATGAAACAGATAACGGAGTCATTGATTGAAGCGTTTTTGGACAAGGATGAACAGGATCGGGCGACGGATCAATTACTTAATGCGATTTATATTAGAAATAACCTGAGTCCGGAAGCGTTTACGGAGGAGTTACAGGAATTGTTGTTGAATAGTTTGTCAGCGATTGATGAATTGTGATAGTCATTGGTCATTTGTCATTCGTCATTGGTCATTTGGAGCCAATCTAAAGGACAAGAGGGCGGGTTTTGTTGATAAGTTATCGGTATACCCGTCAGTTAAATGGTTAAACCCGCCCCTACAATTAGGATAGAATTTCTCAGACGTAGGGTGGGCATTGCCCACCTTACCCCTTATATCCAGAGACATGAGGCGACAAGAGGGCGGGTTTTGTTGATAAGTTATTGGTCTACCCGTCAGTTAAATGGCTAAACCCGCCCCTACAATTAGGATAGAATTTCTCCCTGTTGCCTGTTGCCTGTTGCCTCTTACCCTCTGCCTTCGGAAATGAAATTTGACCGATTAATCGCCCTATTAGAACAGGATTTAAACCTCACCGGGACAGAAATTGCTGAAATTCTCTGGCTGGCGGCACAACGCCGGAATTCTGCCTCAACTCAACCTCCAACTCCGGCTTCTACCCACGAACCTACCCCAGCCGAATCGCCTATTGTTGATTCAACCGTATCCTCTACACCATCATCCACCACAGTACCCGAATCGTCTCTTCCGACTATCCCCTCCCGAAACCAACCTGCTGTAGGAGTCTACGCCAAAACTGCTTCTCGTCACGATTCCTTAGAGATTGCCCTTCCCGATGTGGCGGCTATTCCTCACCCCCTGAAACTGGCACGGGCATTTCGCCCCTTGATGCAGCGTATTTCCTCTAGGGAAACCACGATTTTAGATGAAGTCGCCACGGTGGAATCGACTGCCGAATTAAACGGTATTGTAAGTCCTGTTCTCAAGCCTTTTCAAGAACTGAGATTTGATTTAGAGTTGGTGATTGATCAAAGCGACTCGATGATTTTCTGGCGACAGACAACTCAGGAATTAGAACAACTCTGCCAACACTATGGCATTTTTCGTCATGTCCGGACTTGGGGAATGGTAACGGATGAACAGGGAGAGATTCGCCTGAATAAAGGAATCGGTAAATATGCGTTGTCTCACCGTCTCTACCGTCCCCAAATACTTATTGATCCCAGTGGTCATCGGTTAATTTTAGTGGTTAGTGATTGCGTTGGCGAGAGGTGGCGCAATGGGAAAGCCGTCTCAATTCTAGACACCTGGGGAAACCAGAATGTTGTCGCCATTGTTCAGATGTTACCCACTCGGATGTGGTGGCGAACGGGATTAAGTGGGGGGATAATGGTACAACTGGATAGTCGGTGTCAAGCGGCTGTGGCAAATCGAAATCTGGCAATTACGGAACTTGTATTTGGCGAGGATTTTGAGGGGGAACAGGGCGTTAAAGTGCCTGTATTCAGTTTAGAACCTGACCTGGCTCAAACCTGGAGTGAAATGGTGGTGGGGAAGGGAACCGTTGGGGCGACTGGATTTGTGTTTCCGCCAACGTCACAGAGGAGAGGAAATCCGACAGATGACAAGGCTCAACCTTCACAACAAGCTGGCTTATCATATCATCCAGAAACATCAGACCTAACCCCCCAACCCCCTTCCCAACCCCCCTCGTTCCCCCCTGCGAGGGGGGAGGACAGAGGAGGCTTCGCTTTTCTTGCACGGAAGGGGGAGAATTCAAAGAATGGCGAGAATTCAGAAAATAGCGAGAATTCAAAGCCTCTCTCCTCGCAGGAGAGAGGTTTGGAGAGAGGTTTCCCAGAACGGTATTATGACTTCCGCTTATCTTCCTCCCCCATGGCGCGAGAATTGGCGAGTTTGCTGGCGGCTGCACCTGTGGTGAATTTACCGATTGTGCGTTTAATTCGACGCACGCTACTGCGGGAACTTCAACCGGTTCATGTTGCGGAAGTGTTTCTGGGGGGAATCTTACACCCCCAAGGTTTAATTACGCCAGAGACGAACCCAGATGAGATTCAGTATCGGTTTATTGGCGATGCATCAACAGATGAGTCGGAGACAATCCGCAGCCTGTTTCTGAAGGATTCTCCCACAGCCAAGTCTGTGCAGATTGTTACGGTGATTTCTCGCTATTTTGCCCAACGACTGGGTAAAAATCTCAAGCAGTTTTATGGATTGTTGAAGCAGCCAGACGCTTTAAAACAGGTGCAAAGGGAAACGCTTAAGGAGTTTGAGCCAGAGCATTTTGCTGAGATTACTACCCATATTTTGAAACAATTGGGGGGAGCTTATGTGCGTTTAGCCGAGGAAATTGAAGCGGGATGGCAGGGTGAATCGGTGGAGGCGACGCCGAGAGTCACTCAACAACAGTCACAGTCGTCCTCTGCTGGGTTTCCATCACTGGATACTAGGGAACTTGAATTATTTTCCTTTGAGACGGTTTTTGTTAACCGCAAGGGTGAGATTAGTAGACGGGAAACCCGCACGGCGCGATATTTCAGGGAACAACTTGCTCGAACAGAGGAGGAAGACATTACTCTAGATATGGTCGCTATCCCTGGCGGTTCGTTTCTGATGGGTTCGCCAGCAGGAGAAGGAAGTGACGACGAACACCCTCAACACGAAGTTACGGTGCCATCCTTCTTTATGAGCAAAACGCCGATTACTCAGGCACAATGGCGTATAATCGCGTCTCGCACGGATTTGAAGGTAAACCGTGATCTTGACCCTGATCCGGCTTATTTTAAGGATGATCCTGATCCCCAAACCTTACCCAACTATCGCTCAAGCGATACAGTCCCCACGCGCTGGGATAGACCTGTTGAGCGAGTCTCCTGGTATGATGCAGTAGAATTTTGCGCCCGACTCTCCCAACTCACCGGACGGGAATACAGACTGCCCTCTGAAGCCGAATGGGAATATGCTTGTCGAGCCGTTCTCCCGGATTCGTCATTGATGAGTGAATCGAGCCAAAATCCCACCTATTCTCCCTTTCACTTTAGCGAAACCTTAACGGATCAATTAGCTAATTACAGAGCCAGTTCTACCTATGCTGATGAAACTAAAGGACAATACCGACAACAAACCACTCCCGTGGGCAGTTTCTCCTCTAACGCCTTTGGTTTGTACGATATGCATGGGAATGTGTGGGAATGGTGTTTAGATGATTGGCATGAAAACTATGAAGGTGCGCCAACGGATGGTAGCGCATGGCTAGATAGGAAAAATTATCAACAAGAGACAAGCAAGGTAAATGCAAACGAAAAATCAAGGGGTTCAGGCGATTTTACCCTTCAAAACACTGATGAAAATAATGCTCAATCATACAAGGTACTGCGTGGCGGTTCCTGGCTCTACAACCCGTATAACTGCCGTGTGGCGGATCGCCTCAGCAACTACCCCGACGACCTCAGCATCATCAGCGGGTTTCGGGTAGTGTGCGTTTCCGGCAGGACTTTGTAGCCCTTTGCCCTTTTGCCCTTTTGCCCTCCTGACGGCGGATCGAAATTTTTGGCAAATATTAAGGTTGGGACAGGGCGGGTTTTGTAGAAAGGTTATGGGTGGGTATTGTTGAATTTGTCCCTAAACCCGCCCCTACGTTAGATTTTTTTCTCAATATCCAATTGATAGATTAACCGGAAATCGGACAAGAAAATCTAGATGATTTAAAAGCGCGATCGCACCCAAAAGGTGTAGGGGCGGGTTTAGGGATTAAATGAAATAACCCACCTCAAATTCAACAACGAAACCCGCCCTAATCACAACCTAAATTTTTCGGTTAACCTCAAACCCAATAACAAAACCCACCTGATTTTAAACCGCGATCGCTACCGGAAGATATCCGGGTAACATGGGAA
>NZ_JAVJQP010000121.1:0-9629 GCF_040218875.1 Coleofasciculus sp. D1-CHI-01 | reverse complement strand
CATTCAGACCTAATTTGTCCTTTGTCCTTTGTCATTCGTCATTTGTCCTTTTTTGATCAGGAAATTGCTCCCCCATCTCCCCCATCTCCCTCATCTCCTCAAGGGGATGGTATCGGAGAAGAAGGAACCGGAACTGGATTGGACGGTAGTATCGTTTTTAGCTTGACAAATAAGTCAAAACGTGTGTTTTGCTGATCTTCTACGGCTGTCGTCAAACCGATCGCGCGGATTGCCTGCATCATCTGATCAAGTTGAGAGGGAAGTTGAGGCAAATTTAAATTATCTCGATTTAAGAGACGCTCAACCTCAATGAAAACTTGACCATTGTGGGGACTGGGTTTGGTGGGTACGATTTGCTGAAACAGTGGTATTTGAGTCAAGGGGGCTTGGGGTTGAGGAACAATGGCATCAGCAATGGGTGCGCCGAAGGTGAGAAATGCGATATTTCCTTCTAACCAGCCGTGGGTAGCGGTAATGCCTCCTAGGATAGATGTCCACCGTACCACTGGTTGATTATTAAGTTGGGTGTTTTCCACCGTCAACTGATAGCGAGTTTCCATCACTTGATCAAGCTGCTGGAATGCTTTTTCTGTAGCCGCGCGATCGCTCGATAGAATCATGACGGTGATACCTGCGCCTAGCATGGGTGGCGGCTGGTTTTCTGGGGGTGTGAGCAAATCCTCAGTCGCGGGGATGAGGGCGATTACCCATTCACCTGCCATCCAGGGTAATAAATCCTCTTGTACATCTACGCCCAGAGTTGTCTGTATCCCGGCACTCAGATTCGCTGGGGGAATGGGGATCAGGGGATTAGAGGGGGCGTTTTGGGCGTAACTATTCCACAATTGGGCGAAATTACTACCACTCAGCATTAATCGGGTATTGGCAGGGAGGCGTCTGGGTAAACGACTACTGGTATTTTCTATGGGATAGGCGTTTTGGCTATTCGGTTTCAGCCAAGACATGCCGCGAAAACGTATCCCATCCGACTCCAAGGAAATACTCGTCACCAGCCCTTGCTGGGGTTGCCTTTGAGCCAACTGTTCCGGCGGGAGCGATCGCGTGGAGTTGGCGGCGGCGGTGGCGGTGAATGCAGGTAGGTTTAAGTACACTTGAGCAAACGCCTGGGTGGTGTCAATTGTCGCTAAAGCCTCAATATATCCCGGCGTAGATGCCACAGATTTCACCCCTTTATAGGTGTCAATCACCTGTTCCATGGTTTGGGGATTTGACGTAACCACGACAAACCGTTCCAAAACAGTAACCGAATAGTTTTGGCTATTGGGCTTTTGGGTTTCGCGAATCTGAACCCCGCGATAGGTTCTTTCGCCAAACTGAGTCACTTTCTGATACGTGGTTTTAGCCCAAATTTCTTTAGCTTGGGCGGGGTTATTAATGGGTAAGATAATTAAGTCGGGGAGTTTGATAAACGGTAGCGTGACAGGGGACGTTTGCTCTGATTCCGTTTCTGGTGCAAATGTACTATCCCCCCGATAGGCAATCATCACCGTTTCACCTAACCACGGCTGGATATCATCCTCGTAGTCGTAGCCATTTTCCGTTAGCAGGCTTTCCTCGAGTTGGGCGAGTTGTCTGACGAACGCCGCTAGAGTGTTGGGTGTACCATATCGCTCCAATTGCCGCCATTTGCCGCTATCTGTAGACACTAAGGCTGTGATCAGGGTATCTTGAGGAACGAGTTTTGCCCCCACTGGTGCTTTTGCCAGCCAGAGATTATGTTGTACGAACAGAGAGTAAGCGATGACACTCCCGCTCATTAGGATAACAATTAGGGCTAATGTTACCCGTAGAACCAGTTTATTTTTTCTCAGCATGAATATTCGTTATTAGTCATTAGTCATTAGTCATTAGTCATTAGTCATTAGTCATACTCGCGCAAGCGAGAAGTCAGCTACGTTATTTTTAATTTGTCCTTGGTAAAAATAGTTGAGGAGTATTGGCATCAATATAAAGGCTTGGACTTTATGCAGCAAGCCCTCAATAACTTAATCGTATTAGTAGCGATCAAGATGCCCGCACTACAATAATTTTGATGGGATTGAAAATAATCTTTAAATGACGAACAACTTAACTATTGTAAAATACCGATAATTGTAGGGGCGCATGGCGTGCGCCCAATTTCCTATTCCCCATGCGCCCAATTTCCTATTCCCCCCTTTCAAGGGGGGGTTAGGGGGGATAGAGAGGGGTTAAGCTTAAGTTGACACTAATGTTTAATATTCCGGTACAGACGGATCAATTTCCCGACTCCAAGCGGTGATTCCGCCTTTGACATTAATCCCTTCAATGCCGGATTCTTTGAGAATACCCAAGGCTTTAGCTGAACGTCCTCCCATTTTACAATGGGCAATTAAGCGATGACCATTTAGGAGTTGCTTAACTTTTTCGACGCCAGAACCCTGTTCAATATCCGGTAATGGGACTAACACAGCACCGGGAATTTTAGCAATCTCGTATTCATTGGGATTGCGGACATCAACGAGGACAAAATCCTTGGTGTCACTATCCAACAATTGCTTGAGTTCTTGAACAGTCATTTCTTGTATTGCCATTAACCGTTGCGCCTCCTGTTCTTTGGCTTGGGTAATACCACAGAATTGTTCGTAGTCTACTAATTTTTCGATAACCGGGCGTACTGGATTCGGTCGAAGTTTCAGTTCCCGGAATTTCATTTCCAGGGCGTTGTACAGTAACAACCGTCCGCTGAGGGTTGTCCCCTTACCAAGGATAATTTTAACGGCTTCCGTGGCTTGGATGAGTCCAATAATTCCGGGCAAAATACCTAAAACGCCGCCTTCAGCACAGGAGGGAACCATTCCCGGTGGTGGGGGTTCGGGGAACAAGTCGCGGTAATTGGGTCCATCTTCGTAGTTAAAGACGCTGGCTTGTCCTTCAAACCGCAAAATGGAACCGTAGACATTAGGTTTACCCAGGATTACACAGGCGTCATTGACGAGGTAACGGGTGGGAAAGTTATCGGTTCCATCGACAACAATGTCGTAGGGTTTCACGATATCCAGCGCATTCTCGGATGTCAGGCGGGTTTCGTAGAGATCAACTTGACAATAGGGGTTAATTTCTAGAATCCGGGTTTTTGCCGATTGAATTTTCGGTTTCCCTACCCAGGATGTCCCGTGAATTACCTGACGTTGCAGGTTGGAACTATCAACGATATCAAAATCTACGATTCCGATACGTCCGATTCCGGCGGCGGCTAAGTACAGTAAGAGGGGTGAACCGAGTCCTCCGGTACCGATACAGAGAACACTGGCTGCTTTTAGGCGTTTTTGTCCCTCTAGTCCAACTTCTGGCAGAATTAGGTGTCGAGAATATCGTTCGTATTCTTCTTTGGTTAGCTGGATTTCTTCCAGATTGGGATTTAACATGGCAATTTGATAAGATTAGCGATTCGCGATTGGGGATTAGTGATTTATCCTTTGTTTGCTCCTGTGCGCCTCTGCTCCCCCAACTCCCCGAGCTTCCCCATTCTCCGCCTCCTCTCCCGTGAGAATTGCTTCAGGCTGAAACTGGTGATGATGATCAAGAGTCCAGCTTCTGAGGTCAGACGCTATACCCTGCTGAACGGAAATTATAATATACGAATAGCGCTGCCATGCGATCGCCCGATCAAATTCTGAGGGAATGGCTGGATGGTCAGGATGAGAGTGATAGATCCCAATGATATCTAATTCGCGATCGCGTGAGAGCTTCTGAACCTTCAACATCACCTCTGGGGCAATGCTAAACTGATTACGTTTAGTCCCTGACTGACGGGGTGAACCGTTTACCCCTTGAAAGGCTTCCGCCGCCTGCTCATCCCAAGCATTTTCTGTGGGAAAGACTTCAATGACGGTTTTTACCTCCCCCTTAATATGACCGATTAACAAGCCGCAGCATTCGTCTGGGTAGGTGCTTTCGGCGTGAGTTTCCATCACCTGAATTTGAGCAGGGTTAAGGTTGATAATATGGATTGGGGAATGATCTGAGTTTGACATTAATCTCAGGGGAGAGGGAATAGGGAATGGGGAATAGGGAACAAGTATAATCTACGGGTTCCTTGTTGAAAATTAGGATGGGCAAGGGTTCTGGCTTGCGTTAAATCGGGCGCAAGGATGGTGTTCCTACACCACTTATGGGGGCAAAGGTGCGTTACGCTACGCTAACACACGATGGCGGACTGACACAGCTAAAATTGTGGGATAGATTTAGGGTTAAATCGGGCGCACGTCGGTGCGCCCCTACAGTTCTAATCCACCAAATTAGCTGTGCCACGCCACTACACATAGAGGCTGTGCGTAAGTCCTATGGATAATATCCTGCCCCTACGCTATCCATCTTAGGTATCGTAGGGGTACGGCATTGCCGTACCCGTGTCAACTACAGGCGAGAAAAGCACGACTGGTAAGCTTTTCACCCTCATCCCCTAACCCCTTCTCCCGTGTCAAAAAAGCGAAGCATCCTTAGCGATGTAGGTTGGGTAGAGCGTAAGCGTTACCCAACAAATAAACCTGAGAGTTGGGTTTCGTTCCTCAACCCAACCTACTTGCTCAGAGCGTGGTGGGAGGACGCTCAGAGCCGAGCGAAAGACGCTTAGAGCGTGGTGGGAGGACGCTCAGAGCCGAGCGAAAGACGCTTAGAGCATGGTGGGAGGACGCTTAGAGCGTCATGGGAGGACACTCAGAGCGTCATGGAAGGACACTCAGAGCGTGGTGGAGGACGCTTAGAGCGTCATGGGAGGACACTCAGAGCGTGGTGGAGGACGCTTAGAGCGTCATGGGAGGACACTCAGAGCGTGGTGGAGGACGCTTAGAGCGTCGTGGGAGGACACTCAGAGCGTGGTGGAGGATGCTTAGAGCGTCGTGGCACAGATTCCCCACACCCCACACCCCTTAATCGGTGACTTCTCTCAACTATAATCAGGATTCAGGCGATCGCTATTTTCTCAACTCTGATGACTCAATCTGATTATCCCCGCGCTAATACCCTGAAATCTGCGTTTAAAGCCTGTGACTTAGCGCCCCTGGAACCCGCAGAAATGGAGCGCTATTATGTCGATTTATCCCCGGTGCGTAAATCCTCTGCTGTTGAGAGTGTTAGCACTATCTTGGACTTCCAAGAACCTGGCGAAAATACCACGATTCTGTTCACTGGACATCGTGGCTGTGGCAAAAGTACGGAATTGAAACGGATTCAACAGCGCTGGCGGGATGATTATTATGTCATCTATCTGGAAGTTAATGAGGAAACCGATATTAATGATGTTCGCTACACGGATTTATATTTAATTGTGATTAAGCAAGTCGAATTTGAACTCCGCAAACACGGCTTGTCTTTTGATGCTCAACTTCTCCAGCAATTTGAAGCTTGGTTTAAGGATGTCACCCAAGAAACCGAGGAAACGGTAGAAAAATCAGTCAGTATTACTGGAGAAGCTAGCTTAGGTGCTGGTGCGCCCTTTATAGCGAAACTCTTGGTTAAGTTGCTGGCGCAAATCAAAGGCTCAAATAAGCAGAAAACCACGATTCGTCAAACCTTGGAAAAGGATTTATCCCGACTCAAGGCGGATGTTAATCTTTTATTGGGAAATGCTTATATTAAACTGCGCCAAAAGTTCCCCGACTATAAGGGCTTACTGATTATTTTTGATAACCTAGATCGGATTCCGGTGGAGGTAGCTGACCATTTATTTCTCGATTATGCCACCCAGTTACAAGACCTGAATTGTACCCTGATTTATACCGTCCCGATTTCTGTGCTGTGTTCCCCGAAAAACCCGCTCAAACAATGGGATAGTGACCCCCATATTGTCCCGATGGTGACGATTTATGAATTTGAACGGGAACGCTGTGATTTGGACTATAAACTCGCCGGATTAGAGGCGATGGCGGGATTAATTGAAAAGCGGGTTCAGGTGGAGAATGTGTTTGAATCTCGCGAGGTGTTGTTAGAGATGGCTAAAGCCAGTGGGGGTCATGTGCGCCAACTGATGCAGATGATGCGAACGGCTTGTCGTACTGCCAGTACCCGGAAACATGAGACGATTAATGCTGAGGATGTTACTTATGCGATTAAGCAACAACAGTTTGGGTTTGAACGGTTTATTCCGGATGAGCATTATCCCCTATTGGCTCACGTTTGCCTGACTAAAAATGTCAGTAAAGATGAGTTGGGTCAATTGATGCTCTTTAATGTATCCGTTCTAGAATATAACGGCGACAAACGCTGGAATTATCCTAATCCTGTGGTGAAGCAAAATGAATTCTTCCAAAAAGCCCTGTCCGCTATCCAATCCGGGCAGACAGTATGAGGAAATCGGGCAGTTTTTGGCACGGAATCAAGCCGAGTTTGCCGAACTGCTGACGTTTATTGACTTTGCTGAAGACTTTACCCTGGGGTTTATTGAGGTGAATTTTCCCCCAGATCAGGAACTGCTGATTGAAGCCTTAACCCGCCATGAGGATTGTCAGGAGATTCAGTGGGTAATTCTGGAATTTGCTGATCCGAATTTGTGCTTTCTCCGAGATGAATTGGTGCAAGAGTTAGAGAAGATTCAGCCGGAAGCGGATAAAAAGATAGTAGTAGTGATTAAGGGATTAGCCAAGTCGATTGGTGTGTTTGGAGAGCATCCCCCAGTGTTAGTGGATCTGAACTTTGTCCGCGATGCCTATAAACGCACAGTTCCCTATCCTTTACTGTTTATTCTGCCTGATTATGCGATTACTCGGTTAGCTAAATTTGCCCCGGATTTTTGGGCGTGGACATCGGGCGTTTTTCGGTTTAAAACGTCTCCCCAAATGAAGGAGATGGCTATAGAACGGGCGTTTCAGCCAGCCGAGTCATTCCCTCGAATTGCTACACCAGAACAACAAGAACGAGTGGAATTACTTGAGCGTCTGTTGATGGATTATCAGCCAACGGGAGAACAGGCAACGGGGGAAAATCTTCAGCATTATACGGAGATTTTAGAACAGTTGGGTGAGGCGTATCTGACTCAGCGGAAACCTGAAAAAGCTAGGGAGTATTTAGAGGCGGCGCTGAAGTTGAAGCCGGATGATTTAGGGTTTCAAATGAAGGTTTTTAATCATTTAGGCGAGAGTTATCGGCAACAACGGCAATTTGATGCGGCGATTCAGTCTTATGAGCAGTCGTTAACTCTATCCCGGAGATTGGAGAATCGGCGTCGTGAAGCTACGGCATTAGTGAATTTGGGTACTGTTTATCTAGACTTGAGACAATTTCAAAAGGCAGAATACTTGTATCAGGAATGTTTAGAAATTGACCAAGATATTGATGATCGCCATGCTCAAGCTATCACCTATCACAATTTAGGATATCTTGCCCAAGAATTACGAGAGTATGATCAAGCAAAAAATTATTATCAGCAAGCGCTGGATATTTGGATTGAATTTAACGATCGCTATTCCCAAGCTAGTACCTATGGACAATTAGGAAAACTTGCTCAAGAATTACGAGAGTATGAGCAGGCAAAGGTATACTATCAGGAAGCTTTTGATATTTGGATTGAATTTAGTGATCGCTACAATCAAGCTAAAATCTATGGGCAGTTAGGAAGGGTTGCCCAAGATTTATGGGAATATGAGCAAGCAAAAGCTTACCTGAAGCAGTCTCTGGATATTTTTATTGAATATAGCGATCACTACGCTCAAGCTCGCACTTATAACCAGTTAGGAACCGTTGCCTATCTATTACAGGAGTATGAGCAGGCAAAGAACTACTATCAGCAGGCTTTGGATATTTTTATTAAATTTAGTGAGCGATACGCTCAAGCTATCGCCTATCACAACTTAGGAATCATTGCTCAAGAATTACAAAAGTATGATCAGGCAAAGAGCTATTATCAGCAGGCTCTGGATATTAAGATTGAATTTAAAGATCGCTACTCTCAAGCAAGCACCTATCACCAGTTAGGAGTAGTTGCCCAAGCGTTACGGGAGTATGAGCAGGCAAAGCAATATTATCATCAGACTCTGGATATTTACATTGAATTTAAAGATCGCTACTCTCAAGCCAGCACCTATCACCAGTTAGGAAATCTTGCCCAAGAGTTAGGGGAATATGAGCAGGCAAAGCAATACTATCAGCAAGCTCTGGATATTAAAATTGAATTTAGCGATCGCTTCTCTCAAGCTGGCACCTATCACAATTTAGGAATAGTTGCCCAAGAGTTAGGGGAATATGAGCAGGCAAAGCAATACTATCAGCAAGCTCTGTATATTAAAATTGAATTTAGCGATCGCTACTCTCAAGCTAACACCTATCATAATTTAGGAATAGTTGCCCAAGACTTACGGGAGTATGAGCAGGCAAGGCAATACTATAAAAAGGCTCTGGATATTTTTATTGAATTTAGCGATCGCTACGAACAAGCTGACACCTATCACAATTTAGGAATGGTTGCTCAAGAGTTACGGGAGTATGAGCAGGCAAAGCAATACTATAAAAAGGCTCTGGATATTTTTATTGAATTTAGCGATCGCTACGAACAAGCTCGCACCTATCATCAGTTAGGAATGGTTGCCGAAGAGTTAGGGGAGTATGAGCAGGCAAAGCAATACTATCAGCAGGCTCTGGATATTTTTATTGAATTTAGCGATCGCTACTCTCAAGCAAGCACCTATCATAATTTAGGAATGGTTGCCCAAAAGTTACGGGAGTATGAGATTGCAAAGCAATACTATCAGCAAGCTCTGGATATTTGTATTGAATTTAGCGATCGCTTCTCTCAAGCCAAACCCTATCACCAGTTAGGAATTGTTGCCCAAGAGTTACGGGAGTATGAGATTGCAAGGCAATACTATCAGCAAGCTCTGGATATTAAGATTGAATTTGGCGATCGCTATTCTCAAGCTCGCACTTATGGAAAATTAGGATTACTGGCAGAAGCCCAGGAAAACTACACCGAAGCAAGGGAGAATTTACAGACAGCCTTAGACATATTCCTAGAGTATCAGGATGACTATTTGGCTGGTGTGACGCGAGAAATCTTAGAACGAATGTCACTGAATTAAGGCTGGTGGGTTTCGACTTCGCTCAACCCACTCGACTGCGCTCAACCCACGATAGCGGCGTAGCACACCTTAATGGGTTGATTAGCATTGTAGGGGCGCACGCCGTGCCTTTGGTGTCAACTGAAAGCGAAAACTAATGCTGATAAGGTTTTAAGTAGGGTTTGGTAACCAAACCCCTACCTTGTCTATCTACTCGTTGACATTTTCCCCCTCATCCCCTAACCCCTTCTCCCACCCCCCTCGTTCCCCCCTGCGAGGAGGGATGACAGAGGATGCTTCGCTTTTGTTGCATGGGAGAAGGGGGATCGGATTCTCTTGCTCCCCTCTTGCTCCCCTCTCCCAAGCTTGGGAGAGGGGCTGGGGGTGAGGGCTGGCTTGGGAGAGGGGCTGGGGGTGAGGGCTGGCTTGGGAGAGGGGCTGGGGGTGAGGGCTGGCGTGGAAGAGGGGCTGGGGGAGAGGGGTTTGACGCCGTGCGCCCATTTCACCGTAAAATCTATCCGACAATTGTAGCTGTGCCGAGCGACTACGCTAAACTCAATCTTGAGCAACACGAATCATAACACCATTGTTGACAGCTCT
>NZ_JAVJQP010000112.1:0-23920 GCF_040218875.1 Coleofasciculus sp. D1-CHI-01 | reverse complement strand
GCTCAAAAAAACTCTCAAGAGTCCCAAAAACAATTACTGTTTCTTTAGAAGATATTCAAGTGTTTAATTTTTCAGACTTTTTCCCTTGATTGGATATGTAGTTTCTTGTACTTCAAGTTGAAGTGCGGAGTCTAGGTTATATAACTGAACATAGTTAAGTTTATTTCCACCAACCTACTTAAGATATCCGTAGGGTGGGCATTGCCCACCAGCCTTAGGGAGTGTGCCATTCAGCTTAAGTCATAGTGTCACTCCCAATATTTTGTGATTTAGATCACCTAAAAAAGACAAACTTATCATAATCCTTCCTCAGGAAGCATCACTTGGCGAATCAATACTTATCACAATTTTGGTTAAGTCATAATCACTGACAATCCGCTGATTTGATCACGTTAAAAAATCGATAAGTTCTTTAATATATTTTATACAAGGAGAGATACACCACGTTGCCAAAGACCCAATGAAATCTGCTCAAGTTTGCTTTCCCAAATTTCCCGTCCAGCAAATTGCCCATCGCATTATTAATATGCGCCAAATTAGCTGGATTGATCAACAACTGTTTATGTCAGCTCTTTTATCGAAACAGTCACTCTCAATGGAAGAGGAACACTTAGTTGAACGGATTTATGAAGGTTTACATCGGGGATGGATTCGAGTCATTTAATAGAATTAATTAGGGCTTATGAATTATTTAGACTTAGCTTACTTCTCGTGAAGTGAGTATGACAAATGACAAATGACAAATGACGAATGACGGTCTTCACCGTTCACGTTAATTATGTCCACCTACTTAGATTCGACCACTACCAATTTTGGGTAGAACTTCCTTTGCCCATAATTCATCAGAAATTTTAATTTGCTTGTCTTCGGGAACTCTTTGATTATATTGCTCTAATAACGCTGTAATAAGTTGAATATACTCTTTCAGTAAATCCCTAATTTCTTGTCGGGCTAATAAATTATAAGAATTCGATGTATTGTTTTTTGCACTGAATTGCCGAATTACAGGCGCATTGAAGACAATCCAAAGAAATGGGGAATTAATAACTTCTTCCATCAATTCAATGAGTTCAGGTTGTAAAAATAAACAATATTTTTCCATAGTGCGGTTTAAGGAATCCTTAAACTGCGAACATTCACGTAATAGATAATCTGACCAATCCGCTTCAATTGCACCCAAGACAGGGGCTGGTTTTGAAAAATCAAGAAACGCTAATTCTTCAAAAAATGTATGATCAAATAAGTCAACGACGGTTTGATAATTTTTATCGGGTTTTTCGGCAATAGCTGCCTTAAACATATTAAAAAATAAATAAAAGTGACGCCGAAGCGGTCTCCTTAGTTGCAGGAATGCCACAGCTTCTAGTTTTCTGCGTTGATTTTCTTGATCGATCGCAATGACCCGATCAATCGAAAAGACGACAATTAGAATGCCAGTAATTTCTGAGGCAATATCTAAAGAAAAGGATTTGAGCCAAGGATATTGACCCGAACTGATGAAATAAATGAAAAAGCAGCAGCCCAATAAGATAGGAAGTACAAGATAAGGAGTTTTAAAAGATTTTCTCATCTTATCGCCTGCTACTTTGCTTGAGCGTCCGGGTTATTGAGAAAAGATACTCTTCTATTGCAAGAAACCCTCTGCTGCTAATAATCCTACAGAAAAGAGTACGGTAGCCATTAGCGAAAAAACCATCATCATGCCAGAAGGCATAAAGCTGCGGGTGCGGAAAAGGCGAATAATAAAAACGATAAATAACACTAGAGAAATTAATGTGGCGAGTCCGAGTCCCATAATGGGGATAATCCGACAAAGCCACCAAGCCACCAACAGTCCCAGACCACTACTGATACCCGAAATTAGGGATTTTTGGCTTTTGGCTTTGACATACCCGATTACGCCACCCACCAAAACGAGTAAAGCGTAGATTAAAACAAATCCGGTAATAATTGGCAATAAGTTGTTCATGTTAGGAAAATTTTGCTGGATATCAAGACTGACGATCCACTAATTTATCGTATTAATTATACTCGCTTTAGCGCTACTTGGGAGGAGGCAGAAGTGTTCTTACGGATACCTTCTCGTTTCAGCCGTAGAAAGTCTTAACCTGGAGGGCGACAGCTATATCTGCTTTGTCGTCTAGGGTTAACGGGTGAGTTGCTTCCGCCGCGCTATGGTAGTAAATTACACAAAAACCACTGCCCTTTACGGCAGCCCAATCCCCCGCCTCCCGTCTTCATTAGACGGGGGAATAGCTTTTCCATGACTCTATTAGGCTTTTACACGAATGAGTTTAGAGGGAAGAACCGTTAGAGTGGTCGTTGTAATGGGATTGCCCATGCCAATTCATGGTGTCAGTCATATTGTCTTCTAGTTCCATGCGTTGTTCCATGCGACGCAGAAAATAGCCCGTCATCATCGCCGAAGCCAACAATCCAGCTAAATTTTCGCGATCTGTGGTAACTTGTACATTGAAACTCTCAGACGGAAGCATTCCCACCAGTCCTTGGACATTCTGGGAAATGATTTGCTGAATTTCCGGGCTGGCAGATTTGGCAACCTGGGACAGCACATCGGGGGATTGGTGTTGGAGATAGTTCAGGAGTTGGTTGGTTGCGTCATCTTCAGGGGGAGAATTGAGGAAGTCAGAGTTAAATACCATTAGAAATTAAAAGATGTGACTTACTTGTTTCTACTCTAAACGATTGTACTAGCTACCGACTTGGTACTTTGGTTAAACAGTCCTAGTTCTTAAGGAAGAAATTCAGGATTGTCCTTCCGGCTGAAGGATAAGATCAGATGAAGTGGTGCTTAAGATTGAGAAGTGGTGCTTAAGATTGAGAGGACGTCCGTAGGGACGGTAGGAGGTTATCGAGTTCAAAGTGTTGATGAAATTTATTTGTCACTTGCAACCAGTAGGAACGACCATCGGTTTGTCGGCGTCTGCTGACAAATCCTAGGGAGATGAGTTCTTGAACATGTTGATACGCACCACTACCGCGTAAGTCGATCAGTTCAGTTTGAGCGATAGGTTGTTTAATGGCGATCGCGGCTAAGGTTCTCAATGCTCCTACACCTAATTCAGCAGGCACTAGACTTTGCATTAACGTAGCAAATGAAGCCCTTAACTGCAAGCTATAGCCCTTTGGCGTCTCGACGACTTCTAGGGCGCTGTCTCGATAGGCATAGTCTGACATCAGTTCAATTAAAGCATCTTCTGCCGCCGAGCGATCGCATCTGGCACACTCAGTAATTTCCGTCAGGGACAAGGGTTTGCCCTTTAAGTATAGAATCGCTTCAATTTGGGTCGCTAGACGAGGCATTGGGGATTAGGGACGTTTTGAGTGTTGAATGTGTAGGGGCGGGTTTAGGGAATTTGCTCAAACTGTTGACGATAACTTGGGTTCAAAACCCGCCCTTACCGAGTGTTGAGTTTTGGGTGTGTAGGGGCGGGTTTAGGGAATTCGCCCAAACTGTTGACGATAACTTGGGTTCAAAACCCGCCCTTACCGAGTGTTGAGTTTTGGGTGTGTAGGGGCGGGTTTAGGGAATTCGCTCAAGCTGTTGACGATAACTTGGGTTCAAAACCCGCCCTTACCGAGTGTTGAGTTTTGGGTGTGTAGGGGCGGGTTTAGGGAATTCGCTCAAGCTGTTGACGATAACTTGGGTTCAAAACCCGCCCTTACTTACCGAGTGTTGAGTGATTAGGGATTGAGGATTGGGGATTATAGGATTGGCAAGTACCGAAATGCTCATCAATCGAGTTGTCGTCCCGTCAGTTCCACAAAGATATCTTCTAAATTTGAGGGACGAACCATCATACCCGTTTTATCCGGTAAGCTGTCAAGGTAGGCATTGGCATCGTCTAGAGTCGGAAAGAACTTATACTCGAAGCGATCGCCAATTTGTTTCATCAGCAACCCCTCACCATGGTTAGCTTTCAGTTGTTGCAGGGTTCCCAGTTCAATTAGCTTACCACAGTCCATAATACCGATGCGTCCCGGCTGACTCGTCCCATAGGCATCACACAACACCTCCACCTCGTCCATGTAATGCGTCGTCAGCAGCATAGTCATTCCTTGGCGGTTTAAATCGCGAATAATCTCCCACAGGCGGCGACGGGTTTGGGGATCAAGTCCCACCGTAGGTTCATCTAAAAATAGAATTTTGGGTTGGTGCAGTAGCGCCCTAGCAATTTGCAGGCGACGCTTCATCCCACCTGATAGGGTTTTGACTGGCGAATCCCGCCTTTGGGCTAATTCGACATACTCCAACCACTGGTTAATCAGGGTTTGCCGTCGGGGATTGGAAATGTGGTGCAAACGTCCGTGGAGTTCCATATTCTCCCAAACGGTCAGGTCGTTATCAACACTTGTTTGTTGCAACACGACGCCGATATTTTGCTTAACCTCAGCCGGTTGACGCACCACATTATAACCCGCAATCTCAATTTCCCCTTCAGTGGGTCGGGTTAAAGTGGTTAACATGCGAATCGTCGTCGATTTCCCCGCACCGTTGGGACCGAGTAGACCAAATATCTCTCCCGATTCGATAGTGAAGGAGAGGTCATTAACCACAGGAATTTTATCGTAGTTTTTTTGGACGTGTTGGACACAAACAGCAGAGGGCATTCGGTCTGACTCATAGTAGGACAACTTTACATTTCATCATATCTTCGTCCCACACAATATCGTAATCAATGCCGAAGTAGTTATGGATTAAGCGGTCACGCATTCCCGCGATCGCACGCCATTCAATTGTGGTATAGTTCTGACGTAGTGTATCAGGTAGTTGTTTAACCGCTTCGCCAATTACTTCAATGCTACGAACATAAGCCCGTTTCAAGGTTTCGTCTTGCACAAAAGTAGTTTTATCCAGACCCCTAGAGCTTGTGATAATGTAGGTGGTTTCGTCGAGGATATGCTGTAAATACTCACGCGCTGACACAGACATACTCAACCTTATCTAGAATACGCGAACCGATGTAAGGACTTAACGACTCGATAGTAATCAGGTCAACGGCTCTACCAAATAGATCTTCTAGAAAAAATGACAAGTGCATAAAGTCATCAAAAGTTTTCTGGTCTGGCTCAAATACCACCAGAATATCAACATCGCTTTTTTCGTGGATTGCATCACGAACAAATGAGCCAAACACTCCACACTGTTTGACTCCAAAACGCCGTAACTCTTGTTGATGCTCATACAAGAGAGAGAATACTTGAGACTTCGTTTTTACAGGCATAGTTTACTTAAAGGATTTGGTGAATACTCTCAACAACCTGCTCCACAAAGTTAACTGCATCGCTGACGAGACTTTCATCAATGTTCCAGCGGCTGCCAATATTATATGTAGGATCGATATCAGCTTCATGAGCAATTTTGTTTCTACGATCAACTATCGCACTCAGTTGTTGTTTAACATCTTTGGCGGATCTGCCCAACTTCTGAGCAACCTCTTCCCACAATTTTTTATCTGAAATTAGGCGAATGGCATCGGCTATTTTTTCGGGTTGCTGAAAGCTTTGATAGCTAAGACGTTCTCGAACTTCATCTTCTAGCCAAGAGGCATTATTCAGTCTGTTCAAAATGCCACTTGATATAACTGGGAGCAAAGCCGAGACTGTGTGAGATTGCTGCAAAAATGAGGAACCTTGACTTTGTTGAATTTCATTCTCTAACCAGGATGCAATATCCATCGCTATCAATCGTTCTTGTCGTGCGCCACCTAGGGAAACTTGAAAACGAGAAAATGCAGATTGAGAACTGTTGCGTGGAGGATTAGGTTCGGAACGCTGACCCCTGTGAATCTCTAGCATTCCTAGGATTACAACTTCATGGACATAGTAATCCAAGGCGCTCACAGCTAGAACCAGAGCAGCCCTCAAAATATCTGACAAATCTAGGGCGGGAGTTGATTGGGCTTTGACAGAGTTGTGAATAGAAATCAGATCTCGAACACGAGCAATGCTGATTCGGAATTGATCAAGCGCTGACTGCATAGGAAAGAGAAGTGAGTCCTATAATCTTATCGGCTAATTCTGCAAATATTTTTTGAAATTCAGCTTGCTTTGCTTGGTTATTTTTTAACACTTTTCCTGTTTGCCTTAATTGTTGAGGCGTGAGGGCATAGATTGGAGTCTGATGTTCCTGTGAAAGAGCAATTAGGCTATTAAAATTGGAAATTTTTGTTAAGCAAAAACTGTCACTGATTCCATGTTCAGCATATAATTGTTCAGGAATTAACATACTATTTTGACGTAAAATTGGAATCAGCTTAGAGGAAACGTCTTGCTCAATCTTATTAATCCATGTTTCAAAAGCAGCAGTTTCTTTCCCGCGAATGATCCGAAAATTTTGAACAATAGTACCTAAAAAGCGTAGTGTAATGTCAGGAAATGGATAGGCTGCTTCTTTAAAGACAGGAAGTGAACTAGCTTGTTTAGCCCATGCGTACCATTTAGGTAAAACTTTAGCTAACGAATCAATTGCCATTACAGAAAAGAAATCGGCAGTAGTAGGCACGACAAAAAAGTCACTGGTCATTAGTAAATTTTGATTGATTGATCCTAAGCTTGGACTCATATCAATCAAAATATAATCGGCACTAAACTTTTCAGCAGTTTTCTCCAATAAATCTGTAATAGAGCCGGGTAAGTTTTTGAGAGCCTGAATTGAGCCACTTAGCTCTTGAGCAATTCCCAATGTGACTTCATATTCACCAAAACCCACATGACCAGGCAGTAAAAACAGTCGCTCTTGTCCCTCAATGGGAATGCAGTCTACTGCCTCAATAGCCCTTGGCTGTGACTCAAAGGCTGGTGCTAGCCCTGTTCTAATATTTGAATGGGTATTGTAAATCGCTTCAATTCTTTCCTCGTCGCTCTCTGTTCCTTGCCCTAAAGCCATACCCGTTAGATTACACTGGGGGTCAGTATCTACAAGAATTACTGTTTTTCCCTTTGAGGCAAGCATCCAACCCAGATTAAATGTGGTTGTAGTTTTGCTAACTCCGCCTTTGTGATTAAAGAGGGCAATTTTTTGAACCATTGCACTTACCACCTCTTAGTTCTCCAACTTTAGACCTTAGTATAGCTTGAGCCGGACTCTTGCGGACTTATTCGCCAAACTGTTAATTTAATCGCTTATCTTGGTTGTAGACTTGACTCAATTGGATAATCCTTTGATACTGGAATCGGTTCTACCAGGGATAAGCCCAACAAACGCAAACCCCAACGCTCAAACCAAGGTACAGATAACCCCCATCGCATCTTGGTTAGGAAAAATCGCTCAAAGGCAATCTTTAACCAGCTTACCCAACGACCGCGTTTGGCGATCGCACGTCGCCGTTGACCTGTTTTCGGATTAGGTAAAACGGGATCAGCTAAGAAGACAATTCCCGTATCACCAAAATCTGCCATACAAATCGCTGCTAACGTAGGCGTCATTGGTGCAGCTTGAATCACACCCAATTCTCTAGCAATGTTGTGCGCCACCGCCATACCCATCGCCTCCGCCATTTGCCCCGTTTTTGGCACACCGATAGGCAACGGTGTCTTTTCCGGTTCCGGTGGCGATAACTGCACCACTACGCCTGCACTATAGATAGAGGGAAATGAAGGATGCTGATACGTCGGTAATACAGGTAGAAAACCCTTCTGATCACTCAACCCAGGGACATCTCGGACAAAGCTTGGTCCCCGGAACGGCGGTAGCAGCATGGCGTAATGGAAGGGTAGCCTATGACCCTCTGCTAAGGTGATCTGATGCGGATGAATGGCAGTAATTTCAGCATTCTCAATCACCTCAATCTGCCGTTGGCGCATTAATTCAGTCACCAACTCCGCCGAATCTGCCATACCCCCAATTCCCAAATGACCCGCATAAGGTTCTGGGGTGACAAACGTAATCGGTACTTGTTCTCGCAATCCTTGTCGCCGCAGTATCCAATCGGCTAATAGGGCAAACTCATAAGCCGGTCCCATACAACTTGCACCCGGAACCGCCCCCACAACCAAGGGTCCGGGATTTTCCAGAAATTTCGCCCACGCTTCTTTTGCCATTAAAGCATGGTGAGGATTGCATACCGATTGGGTGTAACCGCGATCGGGTCCTAATCCTGGTATGGCATCTAGCGCTAATTCTGCCCCGGTAGCAATCACTACATAGTCATAATTAATAGTCCTGTCTCCCACCCTTAACCATTGAGCCTGGGGGTCAATACCCGTTACTTTACCTTGGACAAACTCAATTTGACGGGATTTGACAACAGAAGCAATGTCTACTTGAATTCGCTGCAGTGGAGTTAAATTAAACGCAACCCAAGGCAGAGAGGGAATAAAGGTAAATTTAGGTTTGTCACAAATTAACGTAATTCGGTGGACATGAGGCAGGAGATGCCGCAGTTCGTAAGCGGTGGGTAGTCCGCCAATACCCGCACCGATTACCACAATATGAGCCATAGTTACACCACGGTTTATTAAAACTATACAACTTTGTAACTATATTTACAATCTATATGGACTGAGCTGCACTCCACAACGAAACACCTGTAGGAAGTCTGACTTTTTCACGATATGTGGCGCAACGTGAGTATTAATTGTGTAGGGGCGGGTTTCACAACCATCTTTTTAGTTGCACCTATAAGTGACTAAACCCGCCCCGACTCAGGTTTCTAGACTTCCCCTGAAAAGTCAGGGGACTTACGTAGTTACACCATATATAGCGTTAATAGTGCGTTATCTACGCTAACACACCCTACAAATAGAGGTTGTGCGTAAGTCTTACAAGAATTACCTACATTTGAAGCAGGTCATCTTCCCAATATCTTGTTACTTGACTAAATAACTAGATGGTTATTAAACTAGGTAACGACTCGTAAATTTTTTTTACACAAGTTGGAGGATATCCATGGAAGACAGTTTATCGATGCAAAGTCCCTCAATGTCTCGGCGACAGCTTCTTAACTTCCTCACCGGAGCAACCATCGCCGCCACAGCTAGCGCCGCCCTCTATCCAGCCGCTAAATTCTTTGTCCCACCCCAAGAAGGAAGCGCAGATGGTTCGATTATCGCCAAAGATAAATTAGGGAATCCCATCCCCGTGTCCCAAATCGTCGCCCAAGGTGCAGACGCCCGTGCTTTGGTTGCGGGTTTAGCAGGTGAACCGACGTATTTAACCGTTACCGACGATAACACCTTAGACTCAATCGGAATTGTCGATAACTGCACCCACTTAGGTTGTACCTTTCCCTGGAACGATACCGACCAACAATTTCAATGTCCCTGTCACGGGTCTCGTTATAGTCCCGATGGTTCTGTTGTCCGGGGTCCGGCTGACCGTCCCCTAAAACTGGTGCAGGTTAATATAGAAGGCGACTACATCCGCATAGCGCCTTGGACGGAAACTGATCCCCGCACTGGGGAAACACCGTGGTGGGTGTAAACTTTAATTATTTTGTCTGATACCAAGTTTGTATGACGTTGCACTTTTACCCCACCGCCTACGGCACCTCCCCTTAGTAAGAGGAGGTTGGGAGGGGTGAATGAGTATTAGGTGCAATGTTACGAAGAAAGGGTATTGGATTTCCTGGTATTTCCCACGTTCCTATAGACTTTCGGTCAAATATGTCTACGGAAACAGCAACACCATTGAGTTTTAACATGTTGAATTGGGAATAAATTATGAATTCTGTCTCCTCTTTCTCTCCCTCTGTCAAAGACTGTTCTCCCCAAGAATTTGTCCACTCTGCAAATCAGCCTTTACTTATCGATGTCCGCAGTGGGTTTGAATATGCCATGGGTCACGCTCCCAGCGCAATTAACCTCAGTTTACCCCGCATTATTATCGGCATGATCCCGATGTTTCGCCGCTGGGTTTTACCACAGTGGTTCCAAGATTTGCCCAAAGACAAACCCATTGCCGTTATTTGTTTAACCGCCCATCGTAGTCCTATTGCTGCCAAACAACTAGCTAAATCGGGTTTTGCTAAAGTGTTTAACATCACGGGCGGTATGGTGGAATGGCGACGGTTAGGATTAGAGATTCAAACCCATTCTTAAGTGTAATGCTACTGACTTTAGAGTTTGTAGTAAGTGCTTTAGCGCTTCTGGCACTAAAGTGCCTACTACGAACCCAGCTTAAGTCAGCGCCATTCTTCTTAAGTGAAGCTTTGATAGGAAACAATCCTGATGTTAACTTGCTACCATAGGAATTCCCTGATTGTGAAGAATGAATCGTTATGGTCTTAAAAATACAACCCTGTGTAAACTGGTACAAACAATTATTTGCTTGGGGAATGGCGAAGGCAAACGCCGCCGATGAAAATGCTATTCAATTGGCAAATTGCAGTAGCCATTCTACCCTAGCTCAACTCAAACAGGCTTTATTTGCCGACTTGCAGGGTAAGGTTTTAGAAATTGGACCAGGCGCTGGGGTTAATTTAGAGTATTATCCCACTGACATTCATTGGATAGGCGTTGAACCAAATCCCTTTATGTATTCCTACCTAGAACAGGAAGCCGAACAGGTTGGGTTGAACCGGATTGATATAAAAAGTGGGTCGGCTGAACGGATTGAGGTTGAGGATAATAGTGTGGATGCTGTTGTCAGTACCTACGTTCTCTGTTCCGTCAGCAATCTTCCTACAACCGTCCAAGAAATTCAGCGAGTTCTCAAGCCAGGGGGTCGCTTTTTGTTTGTTGAACATGTGGCGGCTGAATGTGGCAGTTGGCAACGACGGATTCAAGGTAGCATTGAGCCGATTTGGAAAACGCTGTTTGATGGCTGTCGCCCGAATCGGGAAACCGGGCTTGCGTTAGAAAAAGCGGGATTTGAGAATATAAATTATCAACAGTTTCAGGTTCCTTTTCCAATTGTTAGCCCTCATATTTCTGGGGTGGCTACTAAAAGTAGAGATGTGTCATAACAGAATTTCGTAGGGTGGGCACTGCCCACCAACATAAAAATAACTTTTGTTTCATTCTCAGTTCTCTAGAACCATTAAAACTATGCAACTCACGAAAAAAAATCTGCCTGAACGTCTGAATCACATTTATGATGCGATTGTCGTTGGTGGCGGCGCGGGTGGACTTTCGGCTGGAATCTACCTACAACGATTTCGCCTTTCCAGCCTAATTATTGATAAAGGTAAATCTCGCTCATTTTGGATGCAGGAATTGCACAATTATTTAGGCTTACCACCAGATACTCCAGGTCGCGTTCTGTTGCAACAAGGGAAACAGCATTACACGTCTTTAAACGGTGATATGCTGAATGGTTATGTTGAAGAAGTGGTGGATGAGGGAGATAGGTTTGCCGTGCAGGTGAAAGTGGGTCGTAAAAATAGTATTTACCCCGTATTCCGCTCGAAATACTTAATTGCTGCGAGTGGCATTATCGACAATTTACCCCCTTTGGAGGATATGCAAAATGTCTTTGATTATGCAGGATATAACTTGCATGTCTGTATGGTTTGTGATGGCTACGAAATGACAGATAAACAATGTGGTTTCTTTGCGGCTAGTGAAGCCAGTATTGAAGAAATGGTGTTTAATCTCAGTTGGTTTACACCTTATATCACCGTGTTCACCCATGGGCTGTTTGAGGTGAGTGACTCAATGCGTTCTCAACTGCACAATCATGGTTATCGTTTGGTGGAAACCCCGATTAAGAAATTTCTGGGTGAAAATCACCAGATGACGGGAGTTGAGTTAGTGGATGGGTCAATTATTTCCTTAGAAACTGGATTAATTTCTATGGGGTCACGCTATCACAATACTTATCTCCAAGGATTCAATTTAGATGTCAAGGGTAGTAATCTGATTACCGATAAAATGGGGCGGACGTCTCACCCGCGAATTTTTGCGATTGGAGACTTGAAGGTGGGGTTAAATCAAGTGGTTGTGGCGGCTGGAGATGGTGCTTTAGCAGCGACTCAGATTTGGCGAGATATTCGTCGGGAATCCGGTTCTCGCCGCTGGGAGGAAAATCTAGCGGTTTCTGTTTAGCAACAGGAGTGAATGGGTTAGTAAATATGAGATAACTAGGGAGATTAATTACAGCAATAATTGGGCTAAAAATATTTAACTTGCTTGGCTTTTAGCTTTGCTTAAATAAAAAAATAAGCCATTATATTGCTGATAATAAATCCTACATGCCAACAATGAATAAACAACTAAAGCAAGGAAAAACAATGATTGAAAGCAAAAGAGTTGTATCAGGACTGCTCCTGGGATTGTTACTGGTTTTAACGCTATTGAGTGGTGTATTCGTTCCTAAATCTGCCCTAGCTGCCGTAGAATCTAAGGTGACGAGTCCACCTAGCGCAGAAGTCTATACAGCGGTCGATCAGTTGCTGAATTCGCTACCACGAGATTACTATACAGTGATGCCAGTGAAGCAGTTGAAGAACAAGCTCAAAAAGCGGGATAATGTCGTATTGGTTGATGTGCGAGAACCGTCTGAATATGATTCAGGACACATTCCTGGCGCTATTAATGTTCCCGTGCGATCGCTAACCAAAAATTTGGATAGAATTCCCACGGATAAACCTGTAATTTTATACTGTTCGAGTGGGCATCGCACGGCAATTGGTATGACGGCGTTGCGGTTGTTAGGGTATACGAATGTTCGCAGTTTTCCTCCCAGTATTAATGGCTGGAAGGCGGCTGGCGAACCGTTGGAAAAATAAGCCTGTTTAATTCCTTGAATTACGCTAATAGGAATAAGAAGTATCTTAGACTACGGGAGACAGAGATCTCCCTATGTCATTCCCTTCCCAGAGTCAGCAAGGCGAAAGAAAGCAGATACACCCTGCCTTATTCAAGACCCTATATGAAATGCAGATGACCCTCTAAACCTTTGACGAAATAACGGCTCATTTTGTGTCATTAATGGCAATAAATTGTAAAAGGAATGGTATGCTTAAGCCAGGTTTGTCGTTGCACTTTATACCCAGCTTGGAATAGAGGCTGGGGGTGAGGGCTGTTACCTCGCCAACGTCTTCACCGTCAACACCTGCGGCGGTGTAGAATCGGGTGGATAAATAAATTCGACGTTTACCTTTCGCTGTTCCCCTGGCGCTAAATTTAACGTAACTAAGGGATCAGACGGTTGTCCCCGACGCTGAACTAAATGCACATAGCGTGTCTGACTTTTCCCTTGATTATCTTCATGACTGACCCGAACCGTTCCCCGAAAAAAGACCTGATCAACGGTTGGATTCAAAAACAGTAATTTATCTGACCCTGCCTCATCTTTTAAGGGCGTTTGCATTGATACTGTTACCGTTTGCGATTGACTGGTCGTATTTTTCAGGGGTAATGTTAGATTATATTCCACGCCATAATTACTATGAGCATAATAAGCCGTATCCGGATAACGGGCTAACATTGGCGCACTTTGAATTTGACCCGTATTCAATGTAATTAAATGCAGTGTCCCTAAAACATAAGAAAATGCCTTGCCCGGTTGGGGAATGCTCAAATTATCCGATTCTAAGGTATCGGTAATCTCAGCTAACCATTCGGTTCCTTTAGAAATCCCGGCAACTCGTCCAAATACCGTCGGTTCTCTAGGCGGGTCAAGGGGGGTTGGCGTAAGATTACGGGGTTCGGCTAATTCCCCTTCGACTAACAAGGTTTGCCATTCCGCTAATGTCGGGGCGCGGTATGTACCATTCGAGTTTTGCGGCGCTTTCATGGCTAAATTAGCAACATAAACCGAACCATTACTGCTTAACCGCATCATTGTGGAACGTCCATTGGATGCTGGTGCGCGTCGGATAGGAATCGGCTGATTCATCAAGAGTTTAGTTTGCCCTGCTGCTAATACCAATTGTTCTGGAAACCCGTCCTGACGAATCCCCCGCAGTACATCATTCATCGTGCGACTACCGGGTCCCGAATAAATCTTACCATTGGGATTATCCACTATATCCGGTAAGTCAATAAATGGTGCATCGGGAGTACTTAAATAACTCGCCGCTTGCAAAACCTCAACCGTTACGGGTTTAGCGGTAGGATTGTGCAGCAGTAATCCCTGATAAAGGGGACGAGTTTCTGCCTGAGTTTCTGCCCTAGCGATATGATGGGTAAAAATATCGAAACGTCCTTGAAAGGGAAAGTTCAGATGGGCAGAAGGAATGCGTTTTCGGGTTGGGGAAAACGTGGATAACAAAATTCCTTCGCTTCTGACTAATTCCGGATAATTACTATTAAATGTGGGAACAGAATTCAGTCCTCCGGGTAATGTCCGTACCTGTTGAGGATGAATTTCCACCCCAGCAATATACTCAGGCGGAACCGCATAAATATTTAACGCCCGACATAATAGCGCCGCAACTTCGCCCCGAGTCGCCCGTTCATTGGGGCGAAGCTGTCGTACTGTAGGATAATTCACCACCAGAGTATTTACCGCCGCTGCCGCGATCGCATTCCTAGCGTATCCTGGAATACCAGAGGCATCTTGGAAATACTGTCCCAGGGTAGAGTATGGATTACGGGGAATGCTGTAATTCTTCGCCCCAGCCAAAACCCCAATCGCTTGCACACGGGGAATCGGTTGACTGGGTTGAAAAATCCGCCCCGGATAACCCGCGAAAAATTCCCGTTGATAAGCGTCTTGAATTGCCCGATATGCCCAGTGACTCTGTGGCACATCTGTAAACGTGATTCCATTGCGTTTAACTTCGGCATCGGGGAACGCATTCAGCATCAACACGGCAAATTCTGCCCTGGTAATCGAACCATTGGGGCGAAACGTGCCATCTGGGTAACCTGTGACTAGGTTTCGAGATGCCATCTGGTTAATGCAATCCTTTGCCCAATGGCTTTGGATATCGGGGAATGCGATAGCATCGGCGGTAACGAGGCTGAAACAGAAGGCAAGGAGAATGGATGGAGAGATAGAGATGTTGAAACCTCTGGGCATGAATTAGGAGTTCGGGTTAACTTATCGTCGTTGAAGCATTTTTGGCAGAATTTGTTTCTGCGATTGTTCATGGTTCATTGGGAATCTTCTCCCTCATCTCCCTCATCTCCCTCATCTCCCTCATCTCCCTCATCTTCCTCATCTCCCTCATCTTCCCCAGCTCCCCCAGCTTCCCCATCTCCCTCATCTCCCCCATCTCCCTCATCTCCCCCATCTCCCTCATCTCCCTCATCTCCCCCATCTCCCTCATCTCCCCCATCTCCCTCATCTCCCTCATCTCCCTCATCTCCCCCATCTCCCTCATCTCCCCCAGCTTCCCCAGCTTCCCCAGCTTCCCCAGCTTCCCCCTGCACACCCAGCGACAAAAATTTTTCTGCACTGGCTTGACAAATCCATAGATCTTCGTAACAATAGAATTCGGCTCGGAAATTGGGACTGTAGTTCAATTGGTTAGAGCACCGCCCTGTCACGGCGGAAGTTGCGGGTTCGAGCCCCGTCAGTCCCGTAAAATGTTTAAAGAATGTAGGTTCAGTTTAGACAGAATGCAATGCCTACTCGCTCAGCCGCTACGGGGTGAGTTCGATTCGCAGTGAATCCAATAGCATTATCGTTTGTCTCAACCCCTCTACTGGCAACATCGGGATTTCTAGCTGAATTACGATGTTTCAATAATATAATTTTCGATAAATTATAATAGGATACTCAAGGTGTTATGTTGCCATTAACGGGTTATGACTCAAGCACTTACCCAATTTTCCATGAATGTCTTCAACGGTATTTTCCGGGTGCATTACCTATGGAAGATTACATGAAAAAAACTTTCCATTGTTTAAAAGCCCTGGGTTTTGAAGATGAAAATACAATGGGAATGGCAGCACTCTGTCGGGACGAAATTACTGATCCGTTACTTAATGAATTAATTAGATACTGGGGAAAAACATTTAATTGTTGTAGTCTTGCTGGGTTCGTGATGATGGGAAAAACGGGTTTAGCCGCCGCAACAGACCACGTTCCGATTTTCGATGGAATACGCCGCTTTACGTTTTTAGCAATGCCTCATATTGCGATTTCTAGAGACGGAGAAATTGGCAAGGTTTATCGAGAAGGTATCCACAAAGCGTCTCATGCCTGTGGTGCATTAGAAGCGATTGTCAACGAGTTAGAATCAGGACGTCTTAACCTGCAAATGGATATCGAGGATCTGGAACAATCCATTATCCGACAAAAAATACTGTCCACTATAAATTATGGAGAAAAACCGAATTTAGTTGAGATGACTAAGTTGGCTTGTCAGATTATTTCTGATGATGTGGAAACCCTCTTAAATCCCTTAGATTCTTCTATATTTAAGTATGCGGTAATGACGGGTATTCAAATTCATGGTCCTATGGATACGAACTGGATCTATCCTCATGATTTTTATGTGGTGGGTGCAGATTTACCAGGAGGCAAAAACGTTATTGAAGTGGTTGGAAAAAGAAATTCGGGGATGGATGAGGGAGTGTTTAGCACCTGATGATTAGCAAAGGTGGGTGATTCTTCCTACTTTATCCGTGGGTAAATCACCATCAAGTCAGCGCCAACGACAAATTAGCGCCGCTCTGCGCTACAATGAATAGCTGGAAAATACTTAGCCAACCCTAACCAGAGATTGATCTTGTGACTGTTAGAGTCCGCATTGCACCGTCTCCCACCGGAAACCTACACATCGGTACCGCCAGAACCGCCGTATTTAACTGGTTATTCGCCCGACACCACGGGGGTCAGTTTATTCTACGCATCGAAGACACCGACCAGACGCGATCGCGTCCCGAATATACCCAGAATATATTGGATGGACTCACCTGGTTAGGACTCAACTGGGATGAAGGACCTGTTTTTCAATCGAAACGGTCTGACCTTTATCACCACACCATTCAAACCCTTTTAGATAACGGATTAGCCTATTACTGTTACACCACAGAAGACGAACTCAAGGTACTCCGAGACGCCCAAAAAGCCCGCAAAGAAGCCCCTCGCTACGATAACCGTCACCGCAATCTCACCCCAGAACAACGCAGCGCCTTTGAAGCCGAGGGACGACAGCCGGTGATTCGGTTTAAGATTGACGATAATCGTGAGATTGTCTGGAATGACCTGGTGCGCGGTAAACTCACCTGGAAAGGCAGTGATTTAGGGGGGGATATGGTAATTGCCCGGGCTGCATCCCAAGGTGAAATTGGTCAGCCTCTCTACAATCTAGCGGTTGTGGTTGATGATATGGATATGAAAATCACCCATGTCATCCGAGGTGAAGACCACATTGCCAATACTGCCAAACAGATATTACTGTATGAAGCCCTTGGCGCAACCGTACCCGAATTTGCTCACACACCATTAATTCTGAATCCACAAGGGCAAAAACTGTCTAAACGCGATGGTGTGACCTCGATTTCTGAGTTTCAGAATATGGGGTTTGTCCCGGAAGCCATGGCAAATTATATGACGCTATTGGGTTGGTCACCACCAGATTCAACCCAGGAAATTTTCACCCTAGAAGAAGCCGCCCAACAGTTTAGTTTTGATCGGGTGAATAAAGCGGGAGCAAAGTTTGACTGGGATAAACTAGATTGGCTGAATAGTCAATATCTGCACAAAAAATCGCCATCAGAATTAGTCGAGTTACTGATTCCCTACTGGCAAGAAGCTGGGTATGAGATTGACCCGGAAAATAATCGCCCTTGGTTAGAACGATTAGCAGCTGTGATTGGTCCGAGTCTGACCCGCTTACCGAATGCGGTGGAGATGACGCGACTGTTCTTTACCGACTCAGTTGAGTTGACCTCAGATGCAATTGAGCAACTTAAAAAAGAAGGGGCTACAGATGTACTGAACGCGGTTTTGGAAGCCTTAGACAACACGCCGGAATTTAGTGCAGAAACCGCAGGGCAAATCATCAAACAGGTGACAAAACAGCAAAAAGTTAAGAAAGGTTTAGTCATGCGATCTTTGCGGGCTGGACTTACGGGTGATGTCCATGGTCCTGATCTAATGGAGTCTTGGGTATTACTACACCAGAAAGGACAAGATAAATCCCGTTTACAGCAAGCCTTGAGTCAAGTGTGATCGTATTTAGGGGCTGCTGAATAAGTCTTGTGGTGGGGAGAGGGAATAGGGAATAGGCAATGGGCAATGGTTTCAACATCTCGACTTCGCGGCAATTGAGCGTTCGACGGCTCGACTGAGCGCTCACGCCGAAGTCCTGTCGAAATTCTGAGGTACACATACAGATCCCCGACTTCTCCAAGAAGTCGGGGATCTTGCTTAGAGACTGTACCTCATCAACCACCAAATCTGCTGTAAGTCCGGACATCATATTATTCTAGAGTTTGGTATATTTTGACCCCTTTTTTCATATCTTTGTAAGAAAGCCAGGTAAACTCTTATTTAGATAAAAAACAGCCGCTTTGTCCTGGGGATTAATTTTCACGATTTCCCGAAAAATACGTTTTGCTGCTGCAAACCTTTGTTGATAAAAAAGTAGAACACCTTGTTCAAATAAAGTTTTTGTTTGTCTCTTTAAACGCTGACTCTTCGGAGAATCTCCATCAAAGACTTCAAAAACGGCTACAGCTAATTTTCTTCCCTCTACAGTAACCCGCTCTAGGAATCGATAGTTGTAGTTTTGAAAGTCTTCCAGTTGAAATAAGGTTTGTCCACTAACCAAAATATTCGCACCATAAACCTTGGTCAACCCTTCCAAACGAGATGCCAGATTGACAGCATCCGCTATCACAGTACTTTCCATCCGTTCCCGTTCGCCAATCGTCCCCAGCATTAAACTCCCAGTGTGTAAGCCAATACCAATGGCAATCGGAACATCACCCTGTTGCTGCCGATACTCATTGTAGCGGGTAACTTGTTGTTGCATCGCAATCGCACCTCGAACCGCATCATCTGCTGATTCTGGGAAAAGTGCCATAACCGCATCGCCAATGTATTTATCAATAAAGCCACGGTTTTCCCGAATCACTGGACTGACTCGACTCAAATAATCATTAATGAAGTTAAAGTTATCTTGGGGAGACAGGGCTTCTGATAAGCTTGTAAATGAGCGAATATCAGAGAACATAATGGTCATTTCTTTCTGGATGTGGTCTCCCAATTGGACATCCACAATACTTTCATGACCCAGAAAGCGCAGAAAGTCATGGGGAACAAACCGACCATAGGCTTTGTTAATCTGAGTTAAACGAATATGGGTTTTGATCCTCGCGAGTAATTCTGATTTAGAAAACGGTTTGATTAAATAATCATTAGCACCGGACAGAAAACCTTCTACTAAATCAGTCGGTCTATTTTTTGCCGTTAACATCACAATCGGTAATTCGCTCGCCAAAAACTTGACTCTAAGCCTCTGGCAGACTTCATACCCGGTCATCCGAGGCATCATCACATCTAATAGAATTAAATCCGGTTTAAACCCATTCTCAATAATTTCTAAAGACTCTAAACCATTGGTCGCGTACATCAATGAATAGTTGGCTAAAGAGAGCTGATTCTCTAAAACCTTAAGATTAATGGGTTCATCATCAACGACCAAAATTTTAAAGGCTTCTAGTGAACAGACTCTCGACTCTAACGGAGTTACCTTTTCTTCTTCTTTAATCAGCGGATGTTGAACCAGAACTGGAATTTGTGAGACTTGAGAAACGTTCTGTCCTTGCTTAGTGGAAAGCGGTAAGGAAAAGCGAAACTGTGAACCGACACCCACTGTGGATGTCACCCGAATTGTTCCCCCTTGTAACTCCACTAATTTCTTAGTGACGGCTAAACCTAAACCCGTACCGCCGTATTTGCGACTGGTAGAGCCATCGGCTTGTTCAAATGATTCAAATATTTTCTCTAATTTATTCTCTGGTATACCAATACCCGTGTCAGCGACGATAATGGTAGCCTGTTGGGATTCTACTGGAGTATTATCAATATTCATACTCATATAATCGCGGTTTTTAACCTGTACTGACACATCTATTGTCCCTTGTTCTGTAAACTTGATAGCATTGCCAATTAAGTTGTAAAAAATCTGTTGTAAGCGGTTTTCATCGGCATGAACTAATGGGAAATCAGGAGGAACTGAATTAATTAACTGTAAGGATTTTTTGCCAATCAGTGGCTGAGACGTATTCAGGACAACATCAACGATGGCTCGCAAGCCGACGGGCTTAAGTTGTAATTCTAGGTTTTTATGTTTGAGTTTCGAGAAATCCAGGATATCATTGACCAGATTGGACAATCGTCTACCACTTGAGGCAATCATGGCGAGATTTTCTTGGGCTTTTGTTGGTAATTGTCCGGCTGCGCCGTCTATTAAAGATTCAGCAATGCCAATAATGCCATTTAGGGGTGTGCGGAGTTCGTGGGATGTATTGGCTAAAAATTCGTCTTTGAGTTGGTCGAGATGCTGTAATTCAGTATTTTTACGCTCTAAAGCCACAAAGGATTCTTGTAACTGAAGCGCCATGCGATTAAACGCTTTCGCCAGCACTCCCACCTCATCAGAACGGTCTAAGTTTACAGTCTGGTCAAATTTCTCTTCTGACAACGCCATAGCTGCGGCTTTGAGTTGCATAATGGGTTGGGCAATCCAACGACTGGTTAACAATCCGGCTGAGGTGGCTACGAGTAATGCAGCGATACAGAGTAATAGGGTTGTGCGAGTATTGGCATAAATTTGTTCCATGAAATCAGCTTCTGGAACCACGACAACAATCAGCCAATCTAAACCAAATTCGTCTTGAAAGGGGTGGACTTGAACAAAGTGTCGCCGACCTTCAAGCCTAAAGTCAAGTTGTTGACTCTGACTAATCTGGTTTAAATTACCAAAGTAGTCGATTAAATAGTGGGCAGTCGAACGGATTAAGGGTTGATTTAATTCCCTGGCTTGTAATCGTGTGATCTCTTTATCTATTTTTTTAAAGGGTTTTTTGGGAGTCGAACTCGCCACTAACAGTCCAGAACGTTCCATGATAAAGGTTTCACCAGAACGACCAATGTCTAGGCGGCGCAAGAACTCGCTAACGTGGGAAATGTTTAAATCAACGGACAAAACACCTTGAACTTTTCCAGTCTGGTCGTAAAAGGGTTCAACAAAGGGAATTCCCAAGGTCGGATAAGCCGCATAAGCGTAGATTTCTCCCCAGATTGGCTGACCCGCTTGCACAGCATTTTTGTACCAGGGTCGGATTCTGCTGTCGTGGTGATCCTGAACGCTAATCAGTTCTACACGCTGACCTTGATGATTGGTTGAGTAAATTTTATAGTCCCCGGCGACAAAATTATCAGTGGCTTCAATAATCAAACTACCATCATCCAGGCGACCCGCTGACGCCAATCCACCTTGTTCATTGCCAAAGTAAATGTAGCTAACTGTATCAAAAACTTGAACTTGGTTCCAAAAGTAATGTTCTAGGGACGCTTGGTTATCTAAACGTAATAAATTGCTGCGAATTGCCCGGGAGGTGATTTGATTGATTAGGCTGGGAATGTTAAAATAGTTTGCGAGTTTTTCTTCAATGCGATCGCTAATTTCCTCTTGCAACTGTCCGGCGAGATCTTCTACTGCCTTTTGACCATTTTTAAAGGAAAGATATCCAACAAGCACGACGGCTGTAAAAATTTGCAGGACAAAGGGGACAACCAAAATAACGCGAAGCGGTATTTTTCCTGAAATCTTCAAAATGAAATGGCTTAGGGATTGCAATACCATAGTCCATAATCCCGTTATGCAGGTTAATCTTTAGTATAAGGCGTCAGAGGCTTGTCATTCTGGTTTTTGATTTACTCTATGGGAATTTAGCCTGGATGGGATGTTTTACGGGCAAACCTTTTTGCGCTCCAGCATTCTCAATCAGAATCTTCATCTTTAATGCTAATTAACCAAATTAATAGCCTGCATTAATATCTTTGCCGATACCACACAGAATCGCACTATAGGCGGCGTATGCATTAATAGATTCTTTACTGTTGCCGTATTTTATGGATAAAATTACTTTATTTACTTTATTAAAGATAATCAAAATTAGGAGTTTTGGTGAAATTCAAAAGACAAACCCCTTCCAGATTGAGGTGGTGAGTCAAGTTATACTCTTGCCGATAGCGAACCTGCCTTGATTCCTTGTACAGTATCAGAGATAACCAAAAACTCTGTCCATGTTCAATTCCCTTTTCTCGTTCAAACCCAATCAACGTCCTTACGACTCTAGGTTTAACCCCAAACAACTGCTGCTGCTGTTGCTGTTGTTACTTGAAGCGCAATTCGTCACCCAACTCACCCCAGTCACGGCTCAAACGGATGCGCCGACAACAGTTGAACCATCCCCGGATACAGCGCCGACAATATGTCCGGCGGATCTCAAAGCCTCCATCGACGCGATCGCCAATCGTCCCGAATTTGATTATGCCCGTTGGGGTATCTTGATCCAACCCCTATTGTCAGACACACCCCTCTATAGTCGTGAACGCGATCGCTATTTTATCCCCGCATCTAATCTCAAACTCTTCACCACAGCCGCCGCTTTATCCCAACTCGGTGCTGATTTTCGCATTCGCACCTCTGTTTATGGCACGCCAACAGAAGGAACTATACCCCAATTACGAGTTGTTGGGCGAGGTGATCCCAGTTTAAGTACAGATCAGTTAAAAGACTTAGCCCAACAGCTTCAGCGTCAGGGAATTCGGCGCGTGGATCAGCTTATTGTCGAAGATCGTTATTTTAGTGAACCTAAGGTTAACCCAACCTGGGAATGGTCAGATATTCAATTTTATTATGGGACGGCGGTCAATAGTTTAATTCTCAATGAAAATGCTGCATTACTAACCTTAACGCCTCAAGACATAGGACAACCCCTTACCGTGAATTGGGCTGATCCCATTGCAGCCAATCAATGGCAGATTGAAAATCAAACCGTTACTACTGACGCCGAATCCGCAGAATCAATTAATATTTCTGGGGTGCTAGGTAAACCATTATTACGAATTCGCGGTCAATTAGCGGCGGATGCAGGACTTTGGTTAACGGCGGTGGCAATTCCTAATCCGGCTGACTATTTTCTCCAGCATTCCCGTCTGGCGTTAGCGGATGCTGGAATTCAGGTGGAACAAGGGTTGGTGACAACTGAACCGAATGCTCAAGAAGACACTGAATTAGCGGCGGTGGAATCTCCTCCCCTGAGTGAACTGATCAGCCAAACCAATCAAAACAGTAATAATCTATATGCAGAAGCCTTATTGCGATCGCTAGGTGTGACAGAAAAAGAGGCAAATGAGTCAACCGCTAAAGCTGGACGGGAACAGATTAGAGATATCTTAACAGAATTAGGGGTGGAACCCGAGTCCTACGTCCTTGCTGATGGTTCCGGATTATCTCGCCACAATCTGGTTAGCCCCACGGCTATCGTACAACTCCTACAGGCGATCGCACGAACTCCGATGGCACAATCCTATCGAGATTCCTTAGCCGTGGCTGGGGTAGAAGGAACACTACGACAGCGCTTTCAGAATACCCCAGCCCAAGGTCGAGTGTATGCTAAAACGGGAACCATGACTGGCGTGTCAGCCCTGTCTGGCTATGTAGACGTTCCCGATTATCAGCCCTTGGTGTTTAGTATTATGGTGAATCAATCCAATCAATCAGTGAGTACCATCCGTGAGGCAATTGATGAAATTGTGGTTTTGCTGGCGCGGCTACGTTCTTGTTAAAAGAGGGAATAGGGAACAGGGAAATCAGCGTGTTATAACAAATTCGGGTTAGCTACCGCCGTTATAACCCAGTCCGCGTAGGCGGACGCAAGGCAAGTGTAGCAGCGATTTTAATCTGAAGTTCCCCTTTGACAAATCGCTACACTGTATGCCTATCCCCGCTTAGGGCGATTTCAGTTTCAGGCTCACTGGGTACATATTAGGCTGACACCCAACAAATCTAAAGCCTTCCTTTGTACCGGAGTCGGT
>NZ_JAVJQP010000079.1:0-7843 GCF_040218875.1 Coleofasciculus sp. D1-CHI-01 | reverse complement strand
CTCAGCTTTTGTACTCAATCAAGTACTTAGTCTGGTATGCATCGCTTCCTAGTCCTCTCCTTAATCGTCCAATTGCTTACTCAGACTACTGTGTGGCTGCTCATTTGGCTACTGAGTTACCAAAATGAGCGAACGGTGAGTCATAATGAATGGCACTAATCGGGAACAGCTTAAACAGTTCTTTGACTACCCGTAACTCTAGCTGCTTATTGGCTCGAATTGACGGTGGGAGTGGGTCCTTGCCTGCGATTATCAAACCGAGCTTGACGATGACAGCGTTTAGAGTAAGGCAGCTTCCGGTTAATCCGTCTCCCCCGTCTGGCTCGACGCATGACCCGCCGAATTTAATTAACATCACCCAACCCTTAATTATATCGGGTCGCCCTGCCTCGGGTATAGCCAATTATTAATTACCCGGTAAAATTGGGGTATTTTTGATTAAGGAAAAACACCGTAGGGGCAAAGATACGTAACCAATTAACACCACCCAACCCTTAATTATGTCGGGTCGCCCTCCGTCGGTTATCATCTGAAACCCCATACATTTAGACGGGGGCGAGTCGAGATAGGTTAATTCTCGCACCGAACATTTGTGCAGCGACTCGCCCCTACAGCCTACACCCTACAGGTTGTTATGTTTTTACAGCATTGCAGTTAGAATTCAACAATTCCTTATCGAAGATGACAATCTTGACAATCCTCCTCTGCCCAATCCTTGCTACCCCCTGGTGCTACAGTAACTGTATAACCTGTACCGCTCAAATCCACGATTGATCCGCCGGATGAAACATTCCTGGCAGGAGAGCGTATCGTTAAAGAGCAGGGTAGAATGAAACGATTATGGCATCTGTACCCAATCCCTCCCTTGATGCTGGTTTAGCGGCTCTCAAACAGGGCAATTACGATATGGCGATCGCACATCTAGAAGGTGTCTGCGAATTTGAGTTAGATGAAGCCATTATTTCCCGCGCCAGTGTCGCCCTAGTCAAGGCTTATCGCCGCAGTGGTGATCCGCAAAACGCGATCGCGCTTTGCCAAACCCTTAGCCAAGATCTCAATCCCAAGGTGCAACAATGGGCAACTAATACCTTACCGGAACTCATGGCGGAATCCCCGCCTCCAGCCAATCAGACGGAGTTTACACCAGCAGAAGACACTTCAGCCAATCCCACCGGATTTGTTCCCCTCAACTCGCCCTCCTCCCCAACCAAACCGGGAACGATTAAACAGCGATTAACCGATTCGGCTAAACGCCTGTTTACAGCGGGTAAACCGCAACAACAGTCTCCGGGAAACCAACCCTCTCCTCAACCCTCATCCCAACTCCCGGTAGCTTTTACACCGCCTTCCGCGCCCTCTGTCTTTTCCCCCAGCCCTCGGTTTCGCAACTTAGGGCGTGCAGAAAACTGGCGTCCGTTCAAACGCCCGAAATTAAGGCAATTGGGGTTAATTGGGATTGCAAGTGCGATCGCCTTTGCTTGGGTGCTGCGTTTCTGGCTAAAGTTTTTAATGGCAACCACCAATACTATTTTGGTGCAATTGCCGCTATTATCACCCATTCAATGGTTCTACCGTGATCCCACTCAGGCTTTAGCTGTCTTGGCTATCTTGGTGCTAATCGTCTCTCCCTGGTTAATGGATTGGCTATTAAGACAGGTGTATGGATTAGAACCGCTATCCATAAGCCAACTCTCGGCGCGATCCTCAGAATCGGCTAAAGTGATCCAACGGTTTTGTCGTCAACGCCGTTTACCGTTACCGACGCTGGGTATTTTACCCACAGAAGCGCCATTAGCGATAGCTTACGGGAATTTACCGCGCACGGCTCGAATTGTCGTCAGTGAAGGACTTTTATCACAACTGGCTGAAGACGAAATTGCCACGATTTATGCGGCTCAGTTAGGGCATATTGTTAACAGGGACTTTATCTTAAGTTCTCTAGGCACATTAATTCTCCAGTTTCCCTATCTCCTTTATCTATATGTTGCTCAAGGGGGAGAACAGTTAGCGGAATGGATTCGGCGCAAATACCCCGCCACTCAACGAGTGTTACCGCCTCTGTGTTTAGGAATTACCAGTGTGATTTCCAGCATCAGTTACGCCACCTACTGGCTACTGCGCCTCCCCCTGCTATGGTTTTCCCGGATTAGAATTTACTATAGCGATCGCGTGGCGATAGAAACCACTGGAAATCCCAATGGCTTAACCAGGGCGCTATTGAAAATTGGTTTAGGGATGAGTGATGCAATCCACCAAGCCGAACAAACCCGCCCGTTGTGGGATAGCTTTGATTTAGTCTTACCCGTAGGATACCGCCAAGGATTACTTTTAAGCAGTTGTTCACCCCATGTTCCCTTTGAACGGGTTTTACAGTGGGAATGTACCAACCCCTACCGCCACTGGTTAATTATCACAGCCGCGCATCCATTATTAGGCGATCGCTTGCATTTGTGCGCCCGTTATGCTCTTCATTGGAAACTGGGGACAGAATTAGATTTACCCATACCACCACCACCCATACGGGATAATAAAACACGCTTGTCTAAACTCATCGCCAGTTATGAAGCTTTTCCCTTATTTCAAAGTGTTCTATTAACCGGATTTGTTGTCGGTGTTGTGCTGCGAGTGGGGTTTTGGTTACTCGGTATAATTAGTGATTGGCTATCTCGCTGGTGGATCACTGGATTCTGGCGGCTAATCTGGTTACACAACGCCGGGTCATTTCTTGATGCTTGTATCCTAATTGCGTTTAGTTTAAGTATTATTCTCTGGATTAACCGTTACTTTCCCGATATCAAACCTGCGGCGATTCGTCACCAACCCAGCTTGGAACAAATGCTAGCTGATCCGAATGCGTTACCCTCTACCCATCAACCTGTGGAATTTACAGGTAAACTTTTAGGGCGACGCGGATTGCAGAATTGGTTAGGGGTGGATTTAATTATTGAAACGGATAGTGGTTTAGTTAAACTGCATTACTTTTCAATTTTAGGTTCTCTGGGTAACTTACTCCCCCTGGGAACTCGCCCTAGTGATTTAGTCGGTGAATCGGTGACGGTAATGGGTTGGTTTCGGCGGGGGGTGACGCCTTGGATTGATGTGGAAACATTGAGTACATCAGATGGGAAAGTCAGTCGCGCCCATTATCCATTATGGTTAGTGATTCTGGCTGTAGTGGCGGCGATATGGGCATCCTATTTAATTTGGACATTACCCGCATAGATGTTTTTTAACTCCCTTTTACCACGGCGATTAAAATCGGAAGTATGTCAAATGTCACTAAATTCATCCTTTTGTAGGGGCGGGTTTAACTACTAACATCTTTTGTCACCCTGATGTCATTAAACCCGCCCTTTTGGTAGGGGTGAGCCTTTGTAACCCTCGTTTACCACGGCGATTAAAATCGCTGCTACACAAACAAAGTCCGCCTACGCGGACTGGGTTATAACAGAGGTGGCTAACCCTGATTTTATATAACATCTTTTGTCGCCTTAATGTCGCTAAACCCACCCTTTTGTAGGGGCGGGTTTAACTACTAACATTTGTTGTCACCCTGATGTAACTAAACCCGCCCTTTTGGTAGGGGTGAGCCTTTGTCACCCTGGTTTACCACGGCGATTAAAATCGCTGCTACACAAACCAAGTCCACCTACGCGGACTGAGTTATAACGGGGGTGGCTAACCCTAATTTGGTATAAATCTTTTGTCACCTTAATGTCACTAAATCCACCCTTTTGTAGGGGCGGGTTTAACCACTAACATTTGTTGTCACCCTGATATAACTAAACCCGCCCTGACTAAGTGCCATAATCCTGGCGACAAAAACCAAGCCTAACGGGATCAGGTTTGAAACTGTTCGCTGTTCCCTGTTTCCTCCCCTCACCACAAGACTTATTCAGCCGCCCCTAATTAACAGCATATTCGGTAAATTGGCGTTTAAAGGGGGAGTAAAAGCCGATGACAATATCGCTTTTCGGGATTCCCATTTCTACGAGTTCGGCTGCAATGTCGTTTTCTGTACCGTTGTGTTGAAGCCAGATTTTTCCGTCTTTAATATTAAGATGTAAAATACAACCATAGATCCGTCGTTCGCCCTGCCAACCAATATGCACAAGTTGGTAGTGATCTCTAGTCGTGTCGAAAATAAGTTCGGTTTCAACCTCTTGATCGTTACGACTAAAGGCGGCATAGTCTTGCAGGAGTTTCTGCACAATTTCACGGTATTGATCTAGTTTAGCCATTGGTTAATAACCTCCTGTTGTGGGTTGTCAACAATTAATTTTAATTGTTGACTATTAATGATACCTTGAGCAAGTTGTGTAGCGAAACAGGTTATAGCTTGCTATTTAAGGTCAATGTATTTCTATCGGGTTATCATCTAAGCTAAAATAGAGGCGTCAAGTTGAAACAAGATCATTCCAATGGTAGTCCGACAACCCCGATACAGCAAAGAAGAATTTGCTCGACGTGGTGACAAAATCTACGAAACTCAGGTACGTCCTCAAGTCGAAGCCGGGAATCACGGTAAGATTGTGGCAATTGATCTGGAAACAGGAGATTTTGAGGTTGATTCCAGTGAAATAGCGGCTTGCGATCGCCTAGAAGCACGTCATCCAAATGCTCAAATCTGGATAGTCCGCATTGGTTCGCGCTATGTTCGTCGTTTTGGTGGACGTGGGAAAAGAACGGCATGATTACAGGACGTGTCAATGCAGACTTTGAACCCATTATTCCCCTTTCAATTTATGACGTTAACGGCAAAATTTATACTCAAGAGGCAATCATAGATACAGGTTTTAATGGTTGGCTTTCACTGTCTCCAGATTTGATTAATCAGTTAAATTTAATATGGAAAAGACGAGGACGCGCTCTTCTAGGCGATGGTAGTGAATGTATTTTTAATGTCTATGAGGCAGTTATACTCTGGGACGGATCTCCTCTAAGAATTCCCATCGATGAAGCTGATTCAGAACCCCTTGTGGGAATGTCATTGATGGAAGGTTATCAACTCATCTTTCACCTTATCGCAAACAGCCATATAGCCAGAGAAAAAGGGGTCATCATCATAGGTAGTGTCTTTGAGAAACAGCGTCAACGAGTTACCATCCGCACTCCAAATTGAACGGATAATCGTGATATTAGCATGATGTTCTCGTTCGATAGGCAGAAGTACCCAACGCCCCTCAATTTCCATAAATTCGGGTTCGTAATATCTGAGAACCGACTCCCAATTTTCGGGACCTTCATGTTTTTCAATAATTCTGTCCCAGCGCACGGATTTAATTTTTTCCAGGGTGTCTGTTGATACGTTAGCGAGTTTCATAGTCTGGTTTAGCTGAAAGAAGGGATATCAATCTGACTTTTTTTTGCACGAAAGGAGGAGAATTCAAAGCCTCTCTCCTTGCAGGAGAGAGGTTTGGAGAGAGGTTTTCCAAATCCCGTGAAGTCAGAATAATTACGGTGCCATAACGTTCTCTGGAAACTGTCCAATCACATTACCCGCAGGCGCATATTGGCAAACCACATAGAAGGCATTATACTGAGTCCCTTGAATGGTTTTAACGCCCCGTGCCGCACCACATCCTAATTGGGTGCTATTCTTCCACACCACCTGAGTAAAATGCCCTGTTTCTGAAGAAAATCCAGGATTGGCATAGTCATAGGCTGAAACCTCGTTGTACCAATTTGTAACCGCTTGGTTTGCCAGGGTAGCGGCGTTTACAGAGGATGCTGTCGTGTACGAAACATAGAGGTTTTCTCCTGCATCCGAGTCACTGTGTTCAAAAACGCCATTGCTTGCCAGATAATTCGCCCAATTTTGAGCGCTGTTGTTCAGAGAATCACTCAGGGTCATATCTGGACTATTATGGGTGTTCCGATAGGTATTGTGCTGAGACAAAGCTGTGCTGCGAAATGTACTTAGGTTTATCCCTGTTTGCCCGATAACGGGGTGAGTGCCGATTATCCCCAAGGGTATTATTGTTGCCAAGCCGAGACAAATACCTTTAACGAATTGCTGCGGATTCATAGGCTATTCCTACCTGCAGATGGAAAAAAGTTGTATATCCAAGCTAACTGATCAATTGATTGAATGTCCAGGAGACGGCTCAAACCCCAGAGATGGTTAATGAGATAGTTCGGGCAGTTCATTTAGTCGTTATGTTGATCGGTTGTAAAAACGCAAGGAAACCCAACTCCCTGGAAAAAATCTGTCGTATTCAGCCAACCTTTTATCAAAAAATTTAGATAAAAATTGGACGCACAACTTTGAGAACTTCATGCTTGAGTTTAGCAAATAGGGTCATCGATCGCGTTTCGATAGAGACATAGCCTGTCATTCCCGGTTTCATGGGATTTGTCTCATCATTGGTAATCGAAAGTCGTACTGTCCAGATGGGTTTGATTTGGTTTTCATCAGATTGCAGGGCTGAGGAAATATTCTCCACTGACGTAGTATAGGGTTGCAGTTCTCCTTGTTTGTAGAACTTAACCTTATCGCCTTTTAGGATAAACTTTTCATCTTCTTGGCGAATCTTGGCAATGACGGTTAAGTCAGATAAATCAACAATTTCCATGATTTTTTGACCCGCAGGATGCCAGGTATTTTCCAGCAAGTCTAAGTCTTCGGTGGTAATCGTTCCCGTTGTATCGGCGACTAAAATTAGTTGATTTCGTCGGGAGAGTTGACGTTGAACTTCTGCGGTTAATTCTTGAACGTGACGCTGACGATCCTTAACCACAAGTTGGGCAGCGTTCAGGTTTTCTTCGACGGATATTCTGGCGGCGGTGGCGGCGTTTAATTCAGCTTGGGCGCGGGTTAATTTATCATTAATTTCCTTGACGAAAGCTTGAATTTGGGCTTGTTTTCTGCTAATTAAACTGGTGAGTTCAGCCAGTTCTCCTTGACGACTATAGGTATCATCTATAAGTTCATCAACCCGAATCGCTGGAATTACAGAACTCCCCGCTTCTTGGTTCACGGCTTTGATGGTTTTCAGACGCTGCTGGCGAATTTTGAGACTGGCAGAAAGTTGCTCTTTTTTCTGGTAAAGTCCTTCAATATCCCGTTCTAATGCTTGTATTTGGGGGGGATAATTGCCTTGGCGGATGCTAGCTAATTCTTGTTGAACTCTATTGGCGGCTTTACGGGCATTCTCTTCTAAGACTAACATTTCCCTATGGTTTGCCCGTAAATTTTCGACTAATCGCAAGGCGTCTTGTAGGGCGGATTGGGCTTTTCCCAGTTCAGTTTGGGCATTAGCGATCGCGCTTTCAATTTCTTGGCTTTCTAGTTGTACGAGTTTATCACCTTTGCGGACAGATTGATTGGGTTTGACATAGATTTGTTTGATCACACCAGCCACTTTTAAGGTAACATCTTGGCGGGCGTTGGAGGTAGAGGTAATATCGGCTTCCCCGCGTACTGAGTGGGGGAATTCGGGGATAAAGGTAACGTATCCGACACCTGCCATAATTGCGGTAATTAGGAGCCATTTTTTTAGGTTAATAGAGGGGCGTTTTTCTGGTTTGGCTAAATTGGGTGAATCTGATGCTGATTGTACTGGGGGTTTAGGTTGTGGCGGTACAACTTTGAGTTGATTTTGGTGGGTATTAACAGAAGGGTTCATGATGAAATAATCCTCATTTTAATTTTTCTGGAGGGGCGGGTGTCATTATTGTCCTGTCTCACCTTACCCAGAGGTAAGCTGTCATGCATTTAAATTGGGTATTAGTAGCGAGCAAGATGCTCAATGTAGCGAGCAAGATGCTCAATGTAGCGAGCAAGATGCTCAATGTAGCGAGCAAGATGCTCAATGTAGCGAGCAAGATGCTCAATGTAGCG